>NZ_JARVCN010000032.1:0-14856 GCF_038442745.1 Crocosphaera sp. Alani8 | reverse complement strand
CTTTGTCCCCTAACTTTCGGCGAGTCCCCCCAGACTTTTTGAGAAGCTTCCAATTATCTGGATTCAATCTCAAAGATCCCATTACTAAATTACCAAATCGTCAGTGGTTTTATGGACATCTAGAAACCACATTATCAGAATTTGTAGAATCTCCTGACAATTCCCTAGGGATTATTGTAATCCATTTAGATAACCTTCACTTACTAAACGAAAGTTTTAATATTCGTCAAGACGTAAACTTTATCACACAAATTACAAGAAGATTAAAGAATAAAATTAGAGCAGAAGATACCTTGGCAAGATTAGGGGAAGATGAGTTTATTCTCTTAGTTAAAAATCAGTCAGTGCGAGAAATAATTTTAATTGCTAAACGAATTTTAAACATTATTCGTATTCCCTTTGAAGTAGAAAATAATCAGGTAGTTGCTAGAGGTTATATTGGCATTAATTTTAGTACAAGCAAAGATCAAAAACCAGAAATACTAATACAAGATGCTCAGTTAGCAATGTATCAAGCGAAAGCAGAACAAAAGGAAAATTATGCTGTATTTAATCCTCAAATAAAAGCCAATGCCTTAACCAGACTTCAACTAGAAACTGATCTGAGCCAAGCAATAAAAAATAAGCAACTTTCTTTATGTTATCAGCCGATTATTGAGTTAAACACCGGATATTTAAGTGGATTTGAGGCACTATTAAGATGGCAACATCCCCTCAAAGGAGAAATTTCTCCCACACAATTTATTCCTATTGCAGAAGAAAGCGACTTAATTAACTATATTGGTTGGTGGGTATTAGAACAAGCTTGCTATCAATTACAAACTTGGCAAAACTTAAGCTCAAAAGCCAGTAAATTAGTGATCAACATTAACGTTTCTGCACAACAATTAAAACAAGAACAATGGGATAAACGACTAAATCAACTATTAGAAACTACAGGGATTCAAGGGACACAGTTGAAACTAGAAATTACCGAAAGTTGTCTATTAGACACTGTTCATAAACAAACCCGAAGAGTTAAACAATTGAAACAATTAGGATTAGGCCTATGTATCGATGACTTTGGCACTGGATATTCTTCCCTAAGTCGTTTACACGAATTCCCCATAGATACCTTAAAAATTGACCGTTCTTTCATCAGTAAACTAGGAGTTACTGACAAAGCAATTGTACCGATGATTATTAATTTAGCCCATACTTTACGGATGAATGTAGTAGCAGAAGGTATTGAAACCAGAGAACAATTTAATCAATTACAAGGATTCAATTGCGAATTAGGACAAGGCTTTTTCTTTGCTAAACCCATGACAGGGGAAGAAGCAACCCGTTGGGTTTCTCAACAATTCAGTAGTCCTCATCAGTTCAGGGTGTAGAGTTTAGATAGGGATGGGAAAACAAATATCAAAAACTATAACTCCGCACCATCCAACTCACCTGATATATGCAGCATAGTAAAAAACAGATTAACCCTCGTCAACTGACCTTAGAAATATTACAACAAATCGATCGCAAAAATAGTTATACCGATACTGCTTTAAATAGAGCTTTAAATCAAACGAATCTTAATCCTAAAGATCGCAGTTTATGTACAGAATTAGTTTATGGGATCGTTCGTCACCAACGTACCTTAGACACCCTCATCGATCAACTAGGCAAAAAAAAAGCACAACAACAACCCCCAAACCTAAGACGTATCCTGCACATCGGACTCTATCAACTTCGGTACCTCGACCATATTCCCCCTTCTGCTGCCGTTAATACCAGCGTGGACTTAGCCAAGGAAAATAAATTACAACGGCTCTCAGGGGTCGTTAACGGCATTTTACGGCAATACATTCGTAGTAATACCAATAACAATGACCCTTTAATTTTACCCAACCATCCCCTCAAAAAACTCGCCATTCAATACAGCTTTCCCGATTGGATTATTGAAACTTGGGTCAAACAATGGGGAGAAGCAACCACCGAAAAATTGTGTCATTGGTTCAATCAAGCCCCCACCATTGACATTCGTGTCAACCCTCTGAAAACCACCCTACAAAGCATACAAACCAAACTCACCGAAGCAGGGGTTAACGTCACCCCTTTGTCATCCTTTCCCTACGGATTGAGACTACAAGGGAAAATAGGAGCCATATCCACATTACCAGGGTTTAGTCAAGGTTATTGGACAGTACAAGACACCAGCGCACAACTGGTGGGTTATTTCCTCGATCCTCAACCTGGAGAGACAATTATCGATGCTTGTGCCGCTCCAGGGGGAAAAACCACCCATATTGCCGAATTGATGCAAGATCAAGGCACTATTTTTGCTTGCGATCGCACCCTTTCCCGTCTCAAAAAAGTTCAAGAAAACGCTCAACGTCTACAATTAAACTCCATTCAAACCGTTGCAGGAGACAGCAGATATCTGCAACAGTTCATTAACAAAGGGGATCGCGTCTTAGTCGATGTTCCCTGTTCCGGTTTGGGAACCCTACATCGACATCCAGACATCCGTTGGAGAAAGACTTCTGAAAATATCAAAGAATTAACCTTCTTACAATTAGAGATATTGAGTCAAGCATCCCACTGGGTTAAACCCGAAGGAACCCTAGTTTACGCCACTTGTACCCTCAACCCCTCAGAAAACCAAGAAATCATCGAAACTTTTCTAACAACTCATTCTCATTGGTACATCGAACCCCCTAATGCCAATTCGATTTTTTCCTCCTTTGTGACATCATCAAAATGGATACAAATACTTCCTCATGAACATCATAGCGATGGTTTTTTTATGGTGAAGTTAAAGAAAGGTTGATAGAATGCATATTTATGTTCAATATAATTCATCATAAAGACAGAAAAAAATACTTCGGTGATTAATAATGAATGAGCAGAATAAAAATAAGCAACTGCTAAAAATTCTCATTAGTGCAGCTTGGATCGATGGCATTATTCAGACAGAAGAAAGGGAATATTTAAAACAAGTAGCAGAGCATCATGGTTTGTCCGAAGATCAGGATCTTAAGTATCTTTTATCAGAATTAAAACCGGTTCAACCCCATTTATGTTATCAATGGTTAGAAGAATATTTAGGAGCTAATCCTAGCATTAAAGACTATCAAGAATTATTAGAAACCTTGAGTGCTTTAATTTATAGTGACGGGGATGTTCAAATGCAAGAAGCACAACTCTTGACTAAATTACAACTACTCGATCCGGGCCAAGATTCTCCAAGATCGACTTTTAATAAGATTATTAAAACTATTCAGAAAGTTTATAAAAAAGCAATTTATCAAAAAAATTAATCCTCAAAAAAAAACACAATTAGAATAGTAATCTTCTAAAAAAATCAACTAGGTTAAGTTCAAAACCGTCTATATTATCATAGCTTTAGATTCTGTTTATCTTGACCAATAGTTCTTAAAATAATAGGTAAAACATTGCTAATCTGTTAACATGAAAACTTTAGAGGATAGCTCCAAAAATATACGTTTAGCGGTTTTAATCGATGCTGAAAATGTCAGTGCGAATATTATTGAACCTTTACTAAAAGAAGTTGCTAAATACGGAACTGCCAACGTAAAAAGAATCTATGGTGACTGGACAAACAGTCAATTAAATAGTTGGAAAAGTAAACTGAATAAATTGGCACTACAACCAATCCAACAATTTCGATATACAACAGGAAAAAATGCTACTGACAGTGCTTTAATTATTGATGCAATGGATTTACTCTATACAGATAATTTTGATGGCTTTTGTATTGTCTCTAGTGATAGTGACTTTACCCGTTTAGCTTCTCGAATTAGGGAATCAGGACTAATTGTTTATGGATTTGGAGAAAAAGTCAAAACACCAGAAGCATTTGTTGTTGCCTGTAATAAGTTTATCTACACTGATATCTTAGCTTACCAGCAACCCTCTCGTAACCAAAAAGTAACAACCAACAAACAATTACTAGACTTGTTAAAAAGTGCCTACGAATCCGTCGCTAATGAAGAAGAGTGGGTTCATCTTGGACCCGTGGGATCACAACTAACAAAACTATCCCCTTCATTTGATTCTAGAAATTATGGTTATAAAAAACTGAGTGAGCTAGTACAGTCAGTGGACATTTTTACAACAAAAAAAAATCAAGCTCATATAATGATAAAACTCAAATAGGAATAATAATATGCAACAAATAAGACTAGCACAATTAGAAGATTTGGGCAAAATTGTCAACATCTATAATGATAGTATTCCTAGTCGCATTGCCACAGGAGATTTACAAAAAATAACAGTAGAAAGTCGTTTGAAATGGTTCCAAGAAAGGGATACCGACCATTATCCTATTTGGGTTATGGAAAATAACTATCAAGTAGTTGCTTGGATTAGTTTACAGCATTTTTATGGTCGTCCCGCGTATAAAAGTACAGCAGAAGTTAGTTTATATATTGCTGAGAAATGCCGAAGACAAGGAATCGGGAAAAAACTCTTAGGATATGTAATAGAAGAAACCCCAAAACTAGGATTAATTAATTTACTTGGATTTATTTTTGCTCATAATCAACCAAGTTTAAATCTGTTCAAAAAATATCACTTTCAACAGTGGGGATACTTGCCAAAAGTAGCGCAATTAGATAACATTGAAAGAGATTTGATCATTATGGGGCTACATTTAGATTATAGAAAGAGTAAAATATAAGACAAAAAAAACTATGACAAAATTACCCATCAGCAAACCTCAAATACTGAATCCAAAAGAGTTAGAAAAAGAAGAGGATTCTGATTATTTTGATTACTTTTTCGATGAACCTGGTAGCGAACCAGGAAAATTAAATATAGAACCAGATGCTAAACCTTCTCGTATTGTTTTAATCGATTACGATGAAGCTCACGCTATTAGAAAAGCAGACGTTACTCCTAATGCTTTAACCCCCTACTTAGGAACAAATACCATTTCCTGGATGGACGTTCAAGGATTAGGAAGCGAGAGAGTTCTGAAACAAATAGGAGATATTTTTAAACTTCACCCTTTACTATTAGAAGACGTTGTCAACGTTCCTCAACGACCTAAACTGGAAGACTATAACGAACAATTAGTGTTAATTGCTCAGATGGTTCTCCCTAAAGCAAACGAAGAAGGATTTGAAAGCGAACAAGTTAGTTTTGTACTGGGAAATCGATATTTACTCACTTTTCAAGAAGAAGAAATAGAAGATTGTTTTGATCTTGTTAGAGAAAGAATTAGAGCCAATCAAGGGAAAGTAAGGCAACAAAAAGCAGATTATTTAATGTATTTGTTATTAGATTCTATTATTGATGGTTATTTCCCCGTTCTCGAAGACTACGGCGATCGAATCGAAGATATAGAATACGAATTAGCTATTGCCCCCCATACCGATCAATTAAAAGAAATTTACGTAATTCGTCGGGAATTATTAGCCTTACGTCGTGCTATTCGGCCCTTAAGAAATGTCACCAATATGTTAGTGAGAGGAGAAAGTTCTCTCATTAGTGCCGATGCACAAATCTATTTTCGAGACTGTTACGACCACGTTATTCAAATCTTAGATATTGTTGAAACTTACCGAGAATTAGCCTCTTCTTTAATGGATGTTTATCTATCATCTATGAGTAATAAAATGAACGAGGTTATGCAAGTTTTAACCGTTGTTTCTACTATTTTTATTCCCCTAACTTTTATTGCCGGGGTTTATGGAATGAACTTTCAATATATGCCAGAATTGAGTGGCCGTTGGAGCTACTTTATTTGCTTAAGCTTCATGGGAGCGATCGCAGGAGGATTAATCTTATTCTTTTGGCGTAGAGGTTGGTTTGAACCCTTTTCACCCTCAAAGATACCGATGTCAAAAAAAGATTTAGAATAGGACAAGAAAAGAGTTGGCGTGAGAGTTGCGGATAGTTAATTTAAACTAATCCGAGGAAAGTCCGGACTCCCAAAAGACCAGACTTGCTGGATAACTCCCAGTGCGCGTGAGCGTGAGGATAGTGCCACAGAAAAATACCGCCTTT
Source organism: Crocosphaera sp. Alani8 (assembly GCF_038442745.1). Classification (NCBI taxonomy): domain Bacteria; kingdom Bacillati; phylum Cyanobacteriota; class Cyanophyceae; order Chroococcales; family Aphanothecaceae; genus Crocosphaera; species Crocosphaera sp. Alani8. The sequence continues at coordinate 8,853 of NZ_JARVCN010000032.1, read as the reverse complement.
TGAAAAAAAGCAGTAAACAGTTAATCACTGGGAACTGAAGAACTGAAAAAGGTAAGGTTGCAAAGGTGTCGGGTGCGATTCGTTGGTTAGAAACCAGACCTGATAAGGGTTTGGGGGATTAACCGCAAGGTAAAATGAACCTTGATAACTTTATAACCATGATAGTGAGAAGAAGTATCCTAGAAACTTCAAGTCTATCTCCTCGGGTGTATGAGGTAAAAGCATAACCTCTACGGTAGAGAATGGTCTTCAATCCGTAAAGCGAGGTTAAAAGGTAGTATCCGATAGCCGAAAATTGGAAACCCTACTGAGCAAGAACTCATGGATAGCAAAGCGAAGACTATGACTGTCGTTATCATTGCAAAGTGGCGAAACGGCTGAAACGCCACACCAAAAGGTAAATGAGAATGGGGAAACCGGTTTGGATACGGTTTCCATACACTCCAATCTGGTTCCTATCCCACACATAGGAATCATGCACCAGATAATTCTCCGGCAGCGAAGGGTCATCCTAAAAGTTCAAACCAATGGTTATAAGGAACGAAGTAACCTTCTTGATTTCTCTCTACAAGAGTAGTCAACCAAGACGCAAAATCTGGAAATACCAGGAAACAGGAAGGCAAGATTAGGTCAGAAGCAAATGCTTAGAGTAATTTCTAAGATACGCCCACAGACCTACGATTAATTGGAATGTAAAGGCTCTAGTAGCAGTAAATAAGTTATGAACACGGCAAAACCGATGTATAAATGGGACGAAATCAACTGGCGAAAGCTAGAAAGAAGCGTCTTTAAGCTGCAAAAGCGCATTTACAAAGCTGCTAAACAAGACAACACTAAAGTAGTCCGCAGACTACAAAAACTACTGATTAACTCATGGTCAGCAAAATGTCTCGCAGTCAAACGGGTAACACAACTAAACCAAGGAAAAAGAATGGCAGGAGTGGACGGAGTTAAAACTCTATCCCCAATAGCACGTTACAAACTGGTAGGACGTTTAAAAATCGGTTCCAAAGCTCAACCTTTACGCCGAATCTGGATTCCTAAACCTGGGAAAACAGAAAAACGTCCATCAGGAATACCTACAATTCATGACCGAGCATTACAAACCCTAACAAAAATGGCTCTAGAACCCGAATGGGAAGCTAAATTTGAGCCTAATAGCTATGGATTCAGACCAGGACGTTCCTGCCACGATGCCATAGAAGCAATTTGGGTATCCATCAATAAAATGCCAAAATACGCATTAGATGGAGATATCCAACAATGCTTTGACCGCATCAACCACAAAAAACTGCTGGACAAACTAAATACTTCCCCCACCTTACGAAGACAGATTCGAGCTTGGTTAAAAGCTGGTGTATTAGATGGGAAGAACCTATTTCCTACTAATGAAGGAACCCCCCAAGGAGGGACAATATCACCTTTACTAGCTAACATAGCCTTACACGGGATAGAAATGGCTATTAAAGAACTTGCCGATAATCCTCCAAAAGAACTCACCAAAAAGTTCGGAGCAATCGGCAAGAAAGATAGACGTTCATCCTTAACCTTAGTTAGATACGCAGATGATTTCGTCGTTTTACACAAAAATATTGACATCATTCACAAATGTCAAGAAATCATCCAAGAGTGGCTAGAAGGCATGGGACTCCAAATCAAACCCGAAAAGACCCAAATTGTCCACACATTAAACCATCATGATGGTAAAAAACCTGGATTTAACTTCCTGGGTTTCAATGTTAGACAATACAAGGTCAGCAAATATAAATCGGGAAAAACCCAAAAAGGTTATGTCTCCAGCATCAGACCTCAGAGGGAAAAAATCCTAGCCCACTACAAAAAATTAGCCCAAACCATAGATAGGTTAAAGGCAACACCCCAAGAAGTAGTTATTAAAAACCTCAATCCTATCATTGACGGGTGGGGACAATACTACAGAACAGGGGTAAGTCAAAAAGCCTTCAATTTACTAGATTGCCTACTTTTCAAAAAGCTATGGCAATGGAGTGTCCACAGGCACTCCAAAAAGAGTAAGGGATGGGTTAAAAACAAATACTGGCACACCATAGGACAAAACAGATGGACATTCTGCAAAATCTACGAAGACGGATACTATCTCCTACACAGACACAGCAGAATCAACATCACAAGACATACAAAGGTCAAAGGAAACGCCAGTCCCTACGATGGCAACTTCATTTATTGGAGTACCAGAATGGGGAGAATTCCAGGGTTAGGTAAAACAAAAACGCAACTGCTCAAATATCAGAAGGGCAAATGCACACACTGCGGACTTAATTTTCTCCCAGGAGACATCATGGAAGTTGACCACATCAAACCCATATCAAAAGGGGGAGAAAGGAGAAAAAACAACTTACAACTATTACATAAACAATGTCACCAGGAGAAAACAAAAACAGACGGTAGCCAGCAAATAGCTAGGCTTACTAAACAGGCCAAATTCATCAACCAATTCCCCTATCAATGGGTGGATGATATGTTGATAATTCCTAGCAGTATCAATGACAAATGACCAATTAGTTGAGGAGCCGGATGAAGGGAAAACTTTCATGTCCGGTTTTGAAGACGAGTAGTTTTGGTAACAAAATTGCTTAGTTTAATTAAGAGCGCACCAGCAGTACCGTGAGGTGCTGGCTCGGTAAACCCCGGTTGGGAGCAAGGTCGGAGGGACAAAGGTTGGTCTTTTTCCAGTCCCGTTTTAGGTGTACCGCACGAGATTTTTGGTAACAAAAATCCTAGATAGATAACTCTCCATTGAACAGAATCCGGCTTATGTCCAACTCTTTTCTTAAACTAGTTATTAAAAATTCATAGTAACCATACCGCAATACTAACAATAATGAACTATAATTTAAGGGTGATATAATAAGCAATCTGTATTCCCATACCGATTGAAAAAATTACACTCAATCTCGGTTGAAAAGTCCTTGTTACCCTAGGTTACAAGGATAATCTTCATTGCAGTTCACTTGCTAAGGGAAAGGCTTTTTGTCTCTGGTTCCCTGAAATCAGCAACTGTACATTAACAGGAGGCACCGCCAACCATTGGAGATTCAGATATAGGAAAACAAAAGTACATGGTAACTCAGAAAACAACAACAAAAGACATAGGTTTCACGCACGACGACTTCGCAGCCCTGCTCGATAAATACGACTATCACTTTAGTCCCGGAGACATTGTTCCAGGGACTGTTTTCAGTATGGAACCAAGAGGCGCATTAATTGACATTGGAGCAAAAACCGCTGCCTACATTCCCATCCAGGAAATGTCAATTAACAGAGTGGATGATCCAGAGGAAGTTCTCCAGTCCAACGAAACAAGAGAATTTTTCATCCTCACCGACGAGAACGAAGATGGGCAATTAACCCTATCCATTCGTCGTATCGAGTATATGCGGGCTTGGGAGAGAGTTCGTCAACTACAGGCAGAAGATGCCACCGTGCGGTCCAACGTCTTTGCTACCAACCGAGGCGGTGCCTTGGTGCGAATTGAAGGGTTACGGGGCTTTATTCCTGGATCTCATATTAGTACCCGCGAAGCCAAAGAAGACTTAGTCGGGGAGGAATTACCCTTAAAATTTTTAGAAGTAGACGAAGAACGCAACCGTCTGGTTCTCAGCCATCGCCGTGCTTTAGTAGAACGGAAGATGAACGGCTTAGAAGTGGGTCAAGTAGTCATTGGTTCCGTGAGAGGAATCAAACCTTACGGCGCATTTATCGACATCGGCGGAGTGAGTGGATTGCTACACATTTCAGAAATATCTCACGATCACATCGATACCCCCCACAGTGTATTCGGGGTAAACGATGAATTAAAAGTGATGATAATCGACCTAGATGCTGAAAGAGGACGGATTTCCCTGTCCACAAAACAACTAGAGCCAGAAGCTGGTGATATGTTGAAGAATCGGGATTTAGTCTTCGAGAAAGCAGAAGAAATGGCCGAGAAATACCGTCAGAAACTTTTGGCTGAAGCAGAGGGTAAAGAATCACCAACCGAGGAAAACCTAGAGGAAATTCCTTCCGCTTCTGACACAGATGAGCCTCAAGAGCAACTAGCTGCCACTGCAGCTACAACAGAAGAATAGATAAGTATATGACGAGTCGTAAGTAAACTACAACCTAACTGCGGTGGGGTTGTCAGAAAGTTACGATCTCGTCATTTGAGAGAAAAAGGGGTAAGAGTCTTCGTCTCAGACAAAATTGTTTCAGAATACAGAAATATATAAACCTATAGTGAGAAATGTAATTAATTGTAAGGGATCAGGCTTTATAAAGTAAAAGTTAGGACATATTGATTAAAATGAAGGGGGGACATCGTGCTTATCTTGAAACCGTCACCGACAACAAATAAAGAAAACTAAGCTTAAACACTTAAAGTCTAGACTAGTAGCCACATACAACAAAACATTGATCACTTCTGTATATCCTAGCCCCTTGCCAAACCATTCCTCCCATAGCTTCAATGCTTACCCTCAAACAATTTCTCTACTCAGTTCCTGTTTGTAGCCCTCCTATTACTTACGAAAAACTCAGATCTCTCTTTCAATCCGCTCAACAGGGCAACCATAGCGTAGTAGTCGTTAATCCTCAAAGAATTCCTCTAGGGATTATTTTTAGTAGTGATTTCCTGTTGAGCTTACTCAAAGAGCCTCTGGTTATGTCTTCTCTCGCCCCAGAAGACATGACGATGTGGGACCATTCCACTAATTCCGTGGATAATTGGGACTGGGAAACTTGCATGAGTCCTTTAACCCTAATTCCATCCGATCTTAAAGTATCTGACTTGGTTTATCTCCTCAAGGCGAACCTAGAAGGAACCAAACAACCCAACTATGGACTGGTGGACGAACGTGGGGAATTTTTGGGATTATTGGATAGTTGGAAAATTCTGCAAACAGTTTTAGCCAGCAACTCTTATTCTCAGCAAGACTTAGGAACACTTAAAAATCTCATTGAAGAATTCTTAGAAGAACTCCCCCTACCAGTGATGTTACAGAATCATCAGGGAGAGATTATTCAGCAAAATAGAACTTGGCGAGAGCAAATAGGAGAATCTGCTCCTCCAGATAACGCAACAGCTTGTCCCTTACCTCAAGAAACCAGGGATAGATCACAACAAGAGGTAGTTTTTCATAACACCGATGACTATTGTCAGAAAATAGCTTTAACTTCTGTTACTGGTGCTAATTGTAAACAGTGGTTAAAGTCAAAAGCTGCCCCTCAAAGACTTCTGTTACCTCTAGTTGACCAAGATACGGAAGAGACTTCCGGGAATTTTGTGGTAGATAAGGTTGATAGGGAACTTTCACCCCCCTCCGAAAAAGTTTGGCAATTTATCAAATGTCCATTAACGAACGATAAACTACCCAATGGGATTTTTATTTTTTTGGCCACCGATGTCACACAACAACAACAACTGTGTCAAGAATTAGCCGCCAAAAACGCTGACTTAGTACAAGTCAATCGTATGAAAGATGAATTTTTGGCTTGTATCAGTCACGAACTGAAATCACCTTTAACCGCAGTAGTAGGTTTATCGAGTCTTCTACAAGAAGAAAAAATTGGCGATCTCAACCCCCGTCAGGTTCATTACTCCCAGTTAATCTACCGCAGTGGTCGTCAACTAATGACCTTAGTAAATGATCTACTAGACTTAACCCGTTTAGAAACAGGACAATTAAAATTGTCTTTTAGTTGCGTTGATATTAGAGAAATTTGCCAACGTGCTTATCATTCCATAACCGAGAAATGTCAAAGTAAAACCGACAAGCCTTTAGATTTTAGTTTAGAGATTGAACCTAAATTAGACCATTTATTAGCAGATGAGTGGCGATTGCATCAAATGTTGGTTCATCTGCTAGACAATGCCAGAAAATTTACTCAAACAGAAGGAAAATTTGGCTTAAAAGTCAATCAGTGGGAAGATTGGCTCTGCTTTACCGTCTGGGATACAGGAATTGGTATTCCCGAAGAATCTCAACATCTAATCTTTCAAAAATTCCAACAATTAGAAAATCCCTTAACACGGCAATTTGAGGGAACAGGTTTGGGATTAGTCCTGACCCAACGCCTAGCAAGAGCGCACGGGGGAGATATTTCTTTTGTCTCCAAAGCTGGCCACGGGAGTAATTTTACCCTATTATTGCCCATTTCTCCCCATAAAGAACAGGGATCTCCCTATTCTCACGGATCAAATCCTTTAATTCTTATTGTTGAAGCTATTCCCCAATCCATTGAAGCTTTAATGGAAAAGTTAACACAATTGGGATATCGTGTCATGGTTGCTCGAACCGGAACCGAAGCAGTGGAAAAAGCCAGGCAATTAAGACCTTATGCTATTTTTTTGAATCCTTTGCTCCCCTTACTATCAGGGTGGGATGTTTTGACCTTGCTCAAATCTGACCCCCAAACCCAACACATCCGGGTCTTTGTGACACAAACTCAAGGTGATCAATTGTTAGGGAAACATGGTCGTGCGGATGGATTTATTAATGTTCCCACAGATTTATCCACCCTGGAACAGTGTTTAGAACCCTTAGAAGCTCATAGTAAAGTGGAAAATCTTTCCCTAACGATTCTCAGCTTAATTCCTAACTCTTCTGATGTAAATAAGCACAGCATTCCTCTCAGAGCAAGATTAGAAGGGAATGTAACCGGTCAATTATCTCAGTTCAATCATCGTATTCTAGAAGCTGACGATCTCGACCAAGCGTCTCTACTAGTGAGCGTTTGGGACATTGATGTAATTGTCTTGGATGGGCAATTTTTAGAAAATTCTATCGACTATCTGCGATCGCTATCTCAAAATCCAGAACTTGCAACATTACCTCTAGTTATCCTAGACGTTGCCACCGCACAAGCAGCCAACACCATAGAGGGGTTGTCCGTATTTCCTTGTTTAATCTCTGATAGTCACCAACAAATCTCCCAACTATGGCAAGTTATTTCTATTGCCAGGACTCACCACAATGGGAGTTCAGTTCACTGTTAGGATTTCCTAGTTCCCAGTTATGAGGAACTTTATCTAGTTACTTCCATTAGGAAAACCATATCATCAAAATAGGGAGAATCCTTTTTTGACTCTGACTCAACCATCAATTCACCTGTTACTGAGTCAGAACTTAAAGGGGTTTCATCTACATCGAATTCTACGAAATAGAGGACGATATTATCCGGCAAAACAAAGTTGTAAGTACCATCCCTAGCTTCTCTAACTAAACCTCTACTCTCCAACTCATCGACAATATTTTCAAAATTGTGTAGCTGACCGAGGTTATCTGGAGCTTGCGGAATTATATCATTAAGCTTCGTATGAGAGCCAGTGTCATTAGTGGCATACTTAATCCTACGTATATCACCAACATTAATTTGAGTCTGACGGTTTGTCGTGGTGCATCCTCCTGTTCGTGTATCCATAACACGAGGATTAGCTGTAACACCCTTATTAAAGGAATGGGTAGAACCTCGACCTTCTCCCTCAACTGTCCCAAAAAAATCTGACTCGCTAGTATAAATAGAGGTGGAAACGCTGGTACTGGTAGTACCGTCGTAACAGGGGACATTGACATAGAGTACATCAAGGGTTCCATTCCCGCTTTCGTCGTAGAAAATGCGAGGATTAACCCGATAACTAGGTACCCCCTCACCACTACTGCCAACCACTTCTGAACGGGCATGAGCTATAGTGACAATATTGTATTCCATCTTATGAGAATGACGGGTTTTTTGCTCTCTAACACCCTCTTGGTCATAACCCAGATGCTCAAATTCGTCTAGGGTAGTACCGACAAGATTAATTTGCGCTAGTTGTTTATCCTCTCGCACACAACTAAAAAATCCTTGAACATCGGCTGTTGCTCGAGGAAAACGGTACCATCTTTTCCCTTCAGCATCGGTGTATTCACCCTCTCTGCTGGGATCGGGGCGTAAGTCGGGACATATTTTTTGCTCATCGTCTAATTCTAATGCCATCATATCCACAAGAGCCAGACTCTGCCACTTATGGGGTTTTCTTCCCTTATTCTTATCTAAATTATCTGGATCATCTGGATCAACATGACCCCCATCACCGTAGTGTCCTGGACCAAAACGTCTAATGGCCCCAGGTCCAGACCAAACAGAATTATTATCAACTTCATCCACATAATAAATCACTCGTTCGTAGATGCCGTCAATTTTTAGGGCAAGAATCGGAGTTTTGTCGGGATGTTTTGCAGCAAAGGTTGGAGCATTATTCATAATGTCGTTAACATTCGTTTCAATGGTTTTAGCACGACGAATTTCCTCAGTAATAAACTCAGTGGCTCTATTGAGATCGTATTGCATTTCTCCAGTAGCATTAGCAACTTTGTTTTCCCGTAAAATCATTACTAAACCGAATCCTGCCGTCATGACAATCACTAAAGTCATGGCCGCTGCCATCATCAATTCAGCTAGACTCCAACCCCTGGAAAATCTATATTTTTGTAAGAGTTTTAAGTAGATTTTAAACATCATTTTTCTCTAACTTTCTGTTAATTTTTTGCAATTTTCACCACTTATAGAATCCTCCAATGGGTCTGGTTCGTAAACTCCTGTTCTCATAATTCCTAGTCCTCGACTGATAACTAGACATCTTTTTTCCCCGCTTCCTTTTGTTGGTTGAACCACAATAGTTCCCATCTCTGTTGTGGTGCCTTTAAAGGAAAAAACTACATCACTTTGGACTGTGCCATTCATGACAACCTCAACACTTTTCGGTAATTCTCGCTCAGACCCACCCAAACAACCCCGATTTGCTGGCGTGGGGACACGAATACCTGAAAGCCTTACCAGATGACGAAAAGAGCC
>NZ_JARVCN010000031.1:0-14942 GCF_038442745.1 Crocosphaera sp. Alani8 | reverse complement strand
ATCTTTGTCCCCTAACTTTCGGCGAGTCCCCCCAGACTTTTTGAGAAGCTTCTTATTGTAGGTAACTCAAATAAGCAACTACAAGCAATTTAAAAAGTTATTGATATAGGGTTTACTGAATTTTTATCTTTACCCTCGGCAATCATTCCTATCCTGAATCTACATTATATTGCATGGAATATTTTTACATTAGGAGATCTAAGCAAAACCCCATTTAATATTAACAATTCTGAAACAATTACTAGTAACTTATCATTAATTTAGCTGAGGCTATTATTTGACTATTCACAATTAAGTTTTGTAAATTTTTCTTACAAAATCCCCATAAATCGCCAAAATCTGAAACGATAAAGATAATAACTAGAAATTTTTAGATTACAGTAAACCACGATTATAAAATATTGATGATGAGACAACCCTTGATTCTCTCCCCTTGCTATCGTTTGGATGATGAAATAAACTGGTTAGACGGTATAGATCCTTTACGGCGTTATTGGTTAGCTGTTAATGGTGATAACCATATCAAAGCGGTGATTCCTGGGTTGTGTGTGACTTCTTGTCAAGAGTTAAAAGAAACGATTTTGAAACTTCGTGGTTTGCTTTATCAAGAAACAATGGTGATAAAACGCTCTTCGGGTAAGCTAGCAATCAACCGTGTTAGTGATAACTGCTATGCTATTCAAGGAAGGGTAGAAGGTGCTTTGACTTGGCATCTCTTTGATAAAGAAGCAATAGAAAGTCTATTATTAACTAGTCACCCTGATTGGGTTCCTTCAAAAAGGGATATAGAATTGGGGCGTAAACTATTACAGTCTGCCTTTGAGCAACCTTCCTATGCAGTATAACGAATCATAAAAAGATTTACTGCTAATCTTCCAGGAAAAATTTCATATAAAACAAAATAACTGTTTAAGATATAAGTCAACGGACTATATACGCTGAAGCGCAGATAAACACCTAAAATTTATTGATAGTGATTTAGTATTATGGACTATAATAAATAGTGATGAGAAAACAACAAAAATCATGGATTATAAATACCTATATGATTTACTAAAGAAAATAGACGGAAAAAACTATAAAGCATATAAAACTATTAAAGGAAAATATCTATTTCCCAAATTTAATCTTATCGTTGAACATATCCAAGGTGATCCTTTTGCTTCCCCTAGTAAACTTATTATTAAAATCCCTCACACTATTGCTAAATTTCCTGCAGATTTGTATAGAAATAAAAGTAGAAAAATTGCTTTAGAAGACTACTTAATTCGCCAATTTTACTATGCTTGCAAAAATATCAGTCATCCCAGAGGGACAGGAAAAAGTGGAAAAATTACCATTGTTAAAGTTGGACAAGAAATTTTAAAAAGGACAGCTGCCAACATTAATAAAAATGACATAGAAATTCGTTTTTCTGTGGGACTACCTGCAAACGGAAGAACTATTTTAGGTCATCAAGCAGCACAAATGTTGTCTGAAGATATACCTAAAATAGTTGAGCAAACATTACTATATCAAACTTTAAATTCTCAGGAAATCCAAACACAAGTCGAAACGGCAGAAGATGCAGATTTTATTCGTCAACAACTATCAACAAACAAGTTAATTTCTTTCATTGCTAATGATGCTATATTACCAAGAAAAAGCGGTATTGATACTGTTCCTTTAGAAACAGAAGCTATCCCATTCCAATCACCACAATCACTGGAAATTACTTTTGATACTCCAAATAAAGGTCTAATCAAAGGGTTAGGTATTCCTCAAGGAATTACCCTAATCGTTGGAGGAGGTTATCACGGAAAATCTACCTTATTGAAAGCCATAGAATTAGGAATATATAATCATATTCCTGGGGATGGCAGAGAATTTGTGATTAGCGATCCATCAGCAGTGAAAATTCGTGCAGAAGATGGAAGAAGTATTGTTGGTGTAGACATTTCTCCCTTTATTAATCAATTACCACAACAACGATCAACTAAAGATTTTACTACTACAAACGCAAGTGGAAGCACCTCTCAAGCAGCCAATATTATCGAAGCATTGGAAATTGGAAGTAAAGTATTATTAGTAGATGAAGATACTGCTGCCACTAATTTTATGATTCGCGATCATAGGATGCAACAATTAATCCTTAAAAATAAAGAACCTATCACTCCATTTATAGATAAAATTAAAGAATTAGATAGAGATCATGGCGTTTCAATCATATTAGTAATGGGAGGAAGTGGGGACTACTTTGATGTAGCAGATAGAGTTATTGCAATGGATAATTTCAAACCTTATGACGTTACAGAAAAAGCTCAAAAAATTGCTCAAGAAAATCCCAATCAACGTATCAGAGAGGGGGGCAATAATTTTGGTAGCATAACCCCCAGAATACCTTTACCTGAAAGCATAGATCCCAGTCGAGGAAAAAAGGATGTTAAAGTTAAAATTAGAGATGTGGATCAAGTAGTTTTTGGGACGGAGGATATCGATTTAATTGCTATTGAACAACTAATAGAGTCGGGACAGTTAAAGTCAATTTCAGCAGCTATAATCTACGCAAAAAACAATTATATGAATTGTCAAGATATGTTATCTGACATCATAGATAAAGTTATGAATGATGTTGATAGCGAAGGATTAGATATTCTAAGTGATTTTCCTCAAGAAGATTTAGTAATCTTTCGACGTTTCGAGTTAGCAGCAGCCATTAATCGTTTGCGATCGCTACAAGTTCAATAGTTGCTTTTTAATAAAATTAAAAATACTATTTAATTGAGATCCTATCGCAGATAGAGTAATAATTAGTAATATATTAGAAATTAAGAACTAAGAAAGAAATTAGTTAATTGAATTCAAGCATTGAAAAAAACAACAAGAATAAATCTATTAAACAAATCAAATGTCTGAAAAAAAGTTGAATTTAGAAGCATTAAAAAAGCGAATTGCTGCTTTACCTCCAGAGAAAAGGGCAATTTTTGAGCAACAGCTAAAAGCAAAAAATATAAAAATTCCTCAACAAACTATCCCAAAGCGACAGGATCTGCAAAATAGTCCTCTTTCCTTAGCCCAGGAAAGGTTATGGTTTTTACATCAATTAGATCCCGAAAATCCAGCGTACAATATTGCGATTGCTTGGGAATTTACTGGTAACCTAGACTACAATATATTAGAAAAAAGTTTTAACGAAATTATTAAACGTCACGAATCTTTAAGAACAAAATTCATGGTGCTTCAGGGCAAACCTGTTGTAGAAATAAAGCCTGATTTAACTATAGAAATACCAAAATTAAATTTAAAAAAATTACCAGAAGAACAACAAAAAAAAGAAGTAAAACGCTTAGAAAATAAAGCCGCAAAACGACCTTTTAATTTAGCAAATGGTTCATTATTAAGAGTTTGGATGCTGGAACTTAGCGACAAAAAATTCACTATATTGGTTGTTCTTCATCATATTATTGCTGATGGTTGGTCACGGGGTGTTTTATTAAAAGAATTAGCTAGTTTTTACAAAGGTTTTGCTTTGAGAGAGTCAGTTTCTTTACCAGACTTATCTATTCAGTATAGCGATTTTGCTGCTTGGCAAAAAAAATGGTTAGCAGGAGAAGAATTACAAGGACAATTAAACTACTGGAAGGAAAAATTAGCGGATGTTTCTGTTCTCAATCTTCCCACAGATTACCCTCGTCCCAATATACCTACTTTACGGGGAGGTATTCAGTCTTTTACTATTGAGCAACCTTTAACAGATAGCCTTAAAACCTTGAGTCGGAAGCATGGAGTTACCTTATTCATGACTCTTTTAGCTGCTTTTAAAATTTTACTTCATCGTTATAGTAATCAAGATGATATTGTAGTTGGTTCTCCCATTGCTAATAGAAATTGGTCAGAAATAGAGCCGTTAATTGGCTTTTTTGTCAATACTTTAGTGTTACGGAGCGATCTCTCTGGCAATCCTTCTTTTCTAACAGTTCTAAATCAAGTAAAAGAAACAACTTCTGAAGCATATCAACATCAAGATTTACCCTTTGCCAAGTTAGTAGACACACTGCAACCAGAAAGAGATGAAAGTTATAATCCCTTGTTTCAAGTAATGTTTCAAGTGCAGAACGAATCTTATCAACTGCAAAATGCCATATCTCCAGAACTAGCTATTCCAGGTTTAAAACTCTCTCAATCTTGGATAGATACCCAATCTACAAAATTTGATATGACTTGGCATTTAGTAGAAAGAGAAACAGGAATTTTAGCAGTAGTTGAATATAGTGTTGATTTGTTTAAAGCAGAAACCATCGAGAGAATGGTAGGTCATTTTCAAGTACTATTAAAAGATATTATTAGCAATCCTCAAGCAAAAATATCTCAACTGTCTTTACTAACCTCAAAAGAAAAGCAACAGTTACTATTTGAATGGAATATAACAGAACATAAAAAACTAGAAAACAGTTTAATCCATAGACTTTTTGAGGCACAAGTTAACAAGACTCCTGACAATATTGCTGTTACCTTTGCTGAGAAACAACTAACTTATGAACAACTAAATACTAAAGCTAACCAACTTGCCCATTATTTAAGAACTTTAGGAGTAAAAACAGAAGTAAAAGTAGGCATTTTGATGGAGCGATCGCCTGACCTATTAGTTGCTATTTTGGGAGTCCTGAAAGCAGGAGGTGCTTATGTACCTATCGATCCTACGTATCCCACAGATCGCATTACTTTTATGGTAGAAGATTCTCAAATAAAAGTGTTATTAATTAACGCCAAAAATAACAGAGATAATTTTGTAAATATATCCAAAATAGCGATCGATCAAGACTGGTTACACATTGCCAAACAAAGCAAAGAAAATCCTTTTGTCCCTATAGTTGCAGATAACTTAGCCTATATTATTTATACTTCCGGATCGACAGGAAAACCCAAAGGAACCTTAATCACCCATTGCGGACTTAGTAATTATTTAACATGGGCGATCGCCACTTACCCAGTAACAGAAGGTTGTGGATCTCCTGTTAACTCTTCCATTGCCTTCGATGCAACTATCACCAGTTTGTTTACACCGCTCTTAGTTGGCAAAAAAGTGATATTATTGCCAGAAACAGGAGAAATAGAGGAATTAAGCCAAACTTTTATCCATGAATTCCCCAGTTTAGTCAAATTAACTCCTGCTCACCTTAGCATTTTAAACCCCTTATTAGCCCAGAAATCAGAAATGCCTCGGGGTCATGCTTTAATTATTGGAGGGGAAGCTTTATCAAGGGAGAGTCTGACCTTTTGGCAACAAAATGCCCCCCAGACTCGCCTTATCAACGAATACGGACCAACAGAAACCGTTGTTGGTTGTTGCGTTTACCAGGTCCCATCTGAAGACTCTCAGACAGATAATGTACCCATTGGTCGTCCCATTGCGAACACCGAAATCTACATTTTAGACCGATACTTGCAACCAACCCCTATTGGTGTCCCAGGAGAACTCTATGTCGGCGGTTTTGGGGTTGCCAGAGGGTACTTTAACCGTCCCGACTTAACCGCAGAAAGGTTTATTCCCCATCCTTTCAGAAAGCAGGGAGAAACTTCGGATCGTTTGTATAAAACAGGGGATTTAGCCCGTTATTTACAGGACGGAACGATAGAATATTTGGGTAGAATAGATAATCAGGTTAAAATTCGAGGATTTAGGGTTGAATTAGGAGAAATTGAAGGAATTTTGCGGCAACATCCCCAAGTGAAAGAGGTGATCGCAGTTGTTCAAGAAGATAATAACAAAACTCCCCGTTTAGTAGCCTATGTTATGGTTTCTTCGGAAATAAGCGATCTACGGCAGTTTGTCTCCGAGAAACTTCCTGCATATATGGTTCCTAGCGTATTTATGACAGTCCATGAGTTTCCCTTGACGGTTAACGGAAAGGTGGATCGCAAGAAATTGCCTGTAGCTGATTTTTCTGCCAGAAATGTCAAAAAAGAGCTAATTGAACCGAGAAACCCCCAAGAGACAGCATTAACAGAAATTTGGAGAGACGTTTTAGGTAAGGTGGAGGTCGGTATTTATGATAACTTTTTTGAGTTAGGGGGTGACTCTATTTTGGGTCTGCAAATCATTGCTAGGGCCAACCAAGCAGGATTACAATTGACCCCAAGGCAGTTATTTCAGTATCAAACCATTGCTGATTTAGCCTCTGTTGCCACCATTGCCACCGTAACAGAAGTGGATCAAGGGATATTAACAGGTTCCCTCCCTTTGACTCCCATTCAACATTGGTTTTTTGAGCAAAGTTTACCTGAACCCGATCATTATAATCAAACCTTATTATTAGAGACAATTCCTAACCTTAACCCTAACTATTTAGAGAAAGCATTACATCATCTATTAATACATCACGATGCCCTGAGACTACGTTTTAGAAAACAAGGACAAACATGGGAACAGTTTTATGGAGATGTTGAAGATGATGTATGTTTTTTAACAGTTAATCTCGAAAATTTAGAGTCAAAAGCACAAAAAGATGCCATAGAATCGATTTCTAGTAAATTACAAACCATGTTAAACCTATCTCAAGGTCCATCGCTTCGAGGTGCTTGGTTTGACTTAGGAAAAGGTCATAAAAGTCGCCTTTTATTGATCATTCATCATCTTGTTGTGGATAGTGTTTCGTGGCGTATTTTATTAGAAGACTTGATCACAGTTTATCAACAATTATCACAACAAACAGAAGTAAAACTACCAGCAAAAACCACTGCCTATCAAACTTGGGCTAATGAATTAGTTAATTATAGTCAGTCCGAAAAGTTAGATAGTGATTTATGGTCAATCTCTGAGACATTTTCTCTTCCCATAAACAACCCAACCATAGACAATAATATCGTTGAACAAAGCGATCGCATCTCCTTAACCCTGAGTGTTGCACAAACTCGCGCCCTACAAGAAGAAGTCGCTTCAGCCTATCACGCTCAAATTAATGAGATAATATTGGCCGCATTGTATCAAACTATTTCCCAATGGATAGGTCAGCGATCGCTAATTATCGACTTAGAAAGTTATGGACGCGAAGACATATCCGAGAATATCAATCTTTCTCGTACCGTTGGCTGGTTTACCGCCATTTTCCCCTTAAAGTTAGAATTGAAATCTATAAATTCTTTAGGGGATGTAATTAAGTCTGTAAAAGAACAGTACCGTAAGGTAGTTAAACAGGGAATCAATTACGGAATTTTACGTTACATCGGTCAGAAAATCCCCAACAACCGAGAATCTCCCTTTAACTTTAACTATTTAGGCGAAGTTGATCGAATTACCTCTCAAGGGTTTATTCTGGGGGTTGCTGAGGAGTCAACTGGATGGGTTCGGAATCCCCAAGGAACTCGGCGTTATTTATTGGAAATAACAGGAGCGATCGTCCAGAAACAGTTACAATTAACCTTTACCTATAATAGACAGATTCATCATCGCCAAACTATCGAAGGGTTAGGGCAAAAAGTTGTTAGTACATTGGAAGCGTTTATTGTTCATTGTCAGTCTTCAAATACCGGCGGTTATACCCCCTCAGACTTCGCAGCTGCCAATCTCAATCAAAAACAACTCGACCAATTTTTGAATAAACTAAAACCTGGTATGAAAAAACGAAAACCTTAGCCAAGTATTAAAAAAACAGGGAAAAATTATCTTTCCCTGTTTACTGCAATATTAAATTGAAATGATTGACTACAAAATTTCCGTCGAACTCAGGTTAAATTAGCTCAAAATACCAAAATTATCAGCACTCAAACTATCTGCGTTTACCCTAAGCAGTTTAGCTAACTCATCATCTCCAAAAGCAATTACAGCATTACCATTTTCGTTGCTTAAAGTTAAATCATTGAAACTACCCACACCCAAACCTTCGATATTCAAAAGATCGTCTTCCAGGTCAAAATCAGTGATAGTGTTAGAGGATTCAGGAATCTCCGCATTCGCAATCCAGAATTGATCCAAACCGACACCCCCAGTAACAGCATTGTTACCCCCTAAGAGGAAAAAGCGATCGTCTCCTGCATTACCGAACACGCGCTCGTTACTCCCAACGATAAAAGTATCGTCTCCTGATTGTCCATAGAGACGGTTACCACCATTACCAGCAAAACTATCAATAACATCAATTCCTGCACCACCGAAGACAAGATCATCCCTACCATCAAAACCAGGGGTTACACCTGCATCTAGGGTTTCACCCTCGAGAGTACCAAACACAGGAGGTTCAGTCGCTACGGGTAAACTATTAACTAGAATTCTGGCAAAAGCTGTACTGGTCCCTTCATTACCATCAGAAATAGTATATTCAAAACTATCCTCCCCAGTAAAACCAGCATCTGGAATGTAACTAAAGCTTCCATCGGGGTTAATAGTGAGAGTTCCATTGTTGGGTTCGGTATTTCCAATAACACTTAACCCATCTCCATCAACATCTATGTCATTTCCTAACACCCCATCCGCAGGAATAGTTAAAGTATCATCTTCATCTACACTATATTCGTCATCGTTAGCTACCGGCGGATTATCCTCTCCTTCTAACACCGTTATAGTTACTGTGGCGGTACTGTTCCCTTCATTGCCGTCAGAAATAGTATATTCAAAACTATCCTCCCCAGTAAAACCAGCATCTGGAATGTAACTAAAGCTTCCATCGGGGTTAATAGTGAGAGTTCCATTGTTGGGTTCGGTATTTCCAATAACACTTAACCCATCTCCATCAACATCTATGTCATTTCCTAACACCCCATCAATAACGACAGTTAAGGTTTCGTCTTGATTTATGGTGTATAGGTCATCGGTAGCAACAGGCTCATCATCAAGAGGATTAACTGTTATAGTTATAGTAGCAGGTTCAGAATCTAGTTGCCCATCGTTCACTACATACGTGAAGCTATCTGTACCGTTAAAATCAGCACCAGGGACATATTCAAAAGATCCATCCTCATTTAGGGTTAAGTCCCCGTTGCTTGGTCCTGTTATTAAGACAGGAGTTAAAGCATCTCCATCAATATCTGTGTCGTTTGCTAATAATCCATCTGCTTGAAACTCGGCATTTAAAGTGTATTCACCTATTTCTTCACTGCCAAAACTGGTTACCCGTACAATATAGTTAATCCCTTCTTCTGGCATCAAGGTTAATTGAGAGTTTAGTCCATCAAAATCGTCATTAAAGTCTATGATATTCCCAGTATCAGCATCGAGAAGTTGTAAATAAGTATCAAATTCAGGAGAGTCAAGACTAATAGTTACAACACCAGAGTTTAAATTAATTAACTCATAATCATCGCTGAAACTCCCTGGCCTCAAAGGGTTATTGACATCACTAACACTCAAATCACCGATCACCGTACCGTTGTTAGCTGAGATTGTACCGACGACAACGACAGGGAAAGGATTGACCTCAATGGGAATAGCAAAAACATTATCATCTTCGTTGGTTTCTATTTGGTCGTTGAATTCGTCCGTAGAAACTAACAAAAAACTCCCCCCAATATTATCAGGAAGGATAAGGTTGCTGGTCAAATTGTAACTTTCTCCTCCTGCTAAGGGAATCTCAGGTAAAGAAATAAATTGATCGCCAATAAATATATCTGCATCGTCTAAGACATCATCTTCAGATAGATAAAATCCATCTATCCAGCTATCAAACAAACCTGATGCCGTCTCTGTCCCTAAATTAGTTACTTCCCAGGATACTTCTACCTCTCCCCCAGGGGTGAGTGTGGTAGGTGTAATGCTTCCATTGGTCACAGATAAGTTGACATCTGGGATATTGCCTTCAATGGGAATAGCAAAAACATTATCATCTTCGTTGGTTTCTAATTGGTTGTTGAATTCGTCCGTAAAAACCAACAAAAAATTCCCCCCAACATTATCAGGAAGGATAAGGTTGCTGGTCAAATTGTAACTTTCTCCTCCTGCTAAGGGAATCTCAGGTAAAGAAATAAATTGATCGCCAATAAATATATCTGCATCGTCTAAGACATCATCTTCAGATAGATAAAATCCATCTATCCAGCTATCAAACAAACCTGATGCCGTCTCTGTCCCTAAATTAGTTACTTCCCAGGATACTTCTACCTCTCCCCCAGGGGTGACTGTGGTAGGGATAATACTTCCATTGGTCACAGATAAGTTAACACCATTGCGTACTTGAACAGTTAGTGTTTCGTCTTCATTAACATTGTATCGATCATCACTAGCTACAGGAGCATCATTAACAGGATTAACTGTAATTGTTACAGTAGCAGGTTCAGAATTCAGTTCCCCATCGTTCACTACATAGGTGAAGTTATCTGTACCGTTAAAATCAGCATTCGGTATATATTCAAAAGATCCATCGTCATTTAAAGTTAAACTTCCGTTGCTGGTACTTTCTAGTAAAACAGAAGTTAAAGCATCTCCATCAACATCTGTATCATTATCTAAAACCCCATCCGCAGGAATAGTTAAAGTATCATCTTCATCTACACTATATTCGTCATCGTTAGCTACCGGCGGATTATCCTCTCCTTCTACCACTGTTATAGTTACTGTAGCGGTACTGTTCCCTTCATTGCCATCAGAAATAGTATATTCAAAACTATCTTCCCCACTGAAACCAGTATTCGGAGTATACTCGAAACTTCCGTCTGGGTTGATATTAAGGGTTCCATTATCGGGTTGGGTATTTTCAACAACGGTTAAAAAGTCCTCATCAATATCTGTATCATTTTCTAACACTCCATCCGCAGCGATATTTAAGGTATTATCCTCACTTACACTATATTCATCATCGTTAGCAACAGGATCATCGTTAGTAGGATTAACTGTTATGGTTACAGTAGCAGGCTCAGAATCTAGTTCCCCATCGTTAACTTCATAAGTAAAGCTATCTGTACCGTTAAAATCAGCATTCGGTATATATTCAAAAGATCCATCGTCATTTAAAGTTAAACTTCCGTTGCTGGTACTTTCTAGTAAAACAGAAGTTAAAGCATCTCCATCAACATCTGTATCATTATCTAAAACCCCATCCGCAGGAATAGTTAAAGTATCATCTTCATCTACACTATATTCGTCATCGTTAGCTACCGGCGGATTATCCTCTCCTTCTACCACTGTTATAGTTACTGTAGCGGTACTGTTCCCTTCATTGCCATCAGAAATAGTATATTCAAAACTATCTTCCCCACTGAAACCAGTATTCGGAGTATACTCGAAACTTCCGTCTGGGTTGATATTAAGGGTTCCATTATCGGGTTGGGTATTTTCAACAACGGTTAAAAAGTCCTCATCAATATCTGTATCATTTTCTAACACTCCATCCGCAGCGATATTTAAGGTATTATCCTCACTTACACTATATTCATCATCGTTAGCAACAGGATCATCGTTAGTAGGATTAACTGTTATGGTTACAGTAGCAGGCTCAGAATCTAGTTCCCCATCGTTAACTTCATAAGTAAAGCTATCTGTACCGTTAAAATCAGCATTCGGTATATATTCAAAAGATCCATCGTCATTTAAAGTTAAACTTCCGTTGCTGGTACTTTCTAGTAAAACAGAAGTTAAAGCATCTCCATCAACATCTGTATCATTATCTAAAACCCCATCCGCAGGAATAGTTAAAGTATCATCTTCATCTACACTATATTCGTCATCGTTAGCAATAGGAGACTCATTAACTGCTAAATTTACACTGATTGTTTCGAGAGAATCTTCAAACGCAGGAATTAAAGCAGATAATTGAGTTCCATCAAAGTCAGCTAAAGTAGTAAATGTTAGCTGTAAAACCAAAGTCCTTTCTTCAGGAAAACCAGTATTGTTTGGATCTGGAGTTACAGGGATACCGTTAAAAACTATAGCTTGTCTTGCATTAGTTTCATCTATTCCGTCATCGTTATTCCCATCTGGTGTAGGAATGGTAAATTGTTCGGTGAATCTTGGATCTGGATAAGTAATATTATCTAATTGTAATTCCAAATCATTGTAGAATACCCTTACTGTCAATTCACGGGCATTTGGATCTGTTTCTTCTCTAAAGACTTCATGAAAAATATTAAGGATAAATACTTCTCCAACGCCTAAATTGTCTTGGGGTGTTTCGATAGATAATTGTTGTTGTAGCATAGGTTTTTCCTTCTGAGATGTGACCTTGTTAAAGTAAAGATTAAAAATTTTTAGGGAATCAACAAAGAGACAAATTAATATTTTACACTGTTTCTGTTTAAAGTGGAACTAACTAAGTTACGAATGACATTTTATTCAATTTAATTTTCAGAAAAATAATTAAAAATCTTGATCACACAGCATATAAATATATTTTTTTTAAAACAATAGCTTTATCAAAAATATACATAAATTTTTTAATTAAATAAGCGAATATAAATTTTATAATTTGGATTCAGCAATCAATTTTTATTAATCTATAGACAAGGATTTCATCTTTCATTTAATTATTTATTTAAAGAACATCTACAGATTTACTTTATTGCCAGCTCTATGATATTGTTATCCAGATCCTTAAACCTAAAATGATAATGAATTTACCTGTTGTTTATCATCATCAATATGTAGTTCCTCTTCCTGATGGACACCGATTTCCTATGGGAAAATTTTCCTCGCTTTGTGAATTATTGCTAAAAGAAAACATTATCAATCCTAATAATATCTATACACCAGAATTTCCTGAAAAATCTTTATTAGAGTTAGTTCATTACTCTGATTACATTACCGGGTATTGCCAAGGAACACTAACAGAAAAAGAGCAAAGACGCATCGGTTTACCTTGGAGTGAATTATTAGTAAAACGGACTTGCATTGCCGTAGGAGGGACTATTTTAACAGCAAAATTAGCTTTGAAATTTGGCTTAGCTTGTAACACAGCAGGGGGGACACATCACGCTTTTCCTAATTACGGTTCGGGATTTTGTATCTTTAATGATTTAGCGATCGCTACTCGTGTATTACAGCAATTAAAGTTAGTTAAAAAAGTATTAATTATCGATCTCGATGTTCATCAAGGAGATGGAACAGCTAAGATATTCCAAAACGATATAACAGTGTTTACTTTTTCTATGCATTGTGAGTCAAATTTCCCAAGAGAAAAGCAGAAAAGTGATTTAGATGTTCCATTACCCCAAGGATTAGACGACGATGGTTATTTACAAATTTTATCTCAATATCTTCCCGATTTGCTATCACAAATTAAACCAGATTTAGTTTTATACGATGCAGGAGTTGATACTCATGCTAACGATCATTATGGTAAATTGAGCCTAACAAATGCAGGAATTTATCGCAGAGAAATGTTGGTTTTAAGTAGTTGTATTGCAGAAGGATATCCTGTTGCTAGTGTCATTGGAGGAGGTTACTCCAAAGATCTAAAAGCTTTAGTTTATCGTCATTCTTTGCTACATCGTGCGGCAAAAGATGTTTACAAATTCTATCAATTATAATTTAGATTCTTTGTAAGGTTTACTGCAATATTTAACAGTTATGACTTAAAATTTTAGCGAATATTTAAAACTTGATTTTAAAAACAATAGGCAAATTTTACCTTCTAAACCACACTAAAAAATCTTAACTTTTAATCCATCACGAGGACGAGGACTGGGAATTGTTATCATCTCTAAATTTTGGTCAGGTAATAGTTCCCAGTGACAATTAAGGACTAAAATACTAGCAAAAATTTTCATCTCTAATCCAGCAAATTCTTTCCCCAAACATTCTCTTAATCCACCACCAAAAGGAACATAACCAAAACTTTTTTGTTTATTTGCCATATTTTCAGGAGAAAATCGTTCAGGATCAAAGATTTGATAGTTAGGAAAAGTGTCATTTTGTTGATGAGTTTGAGCAATTTGATACTGTACCGTCCAATTTTTAGGGATGCGATAGCCTTCAAATTCAAATTCTTTAATTACTTTTCTAAAACCCCCACCCACTGGAGGAATTAGTCTTAAAACTTCTTTTAAAACTTGTTCTAAATAAGTCATTTCTTTAATTTTTTCTGGAGTTAGACTATCAGTATTATTTAGTTTCTCTTGCTCTTTCCTTACTTTATCTAGGATATCAGGATGCTGTGCCATCAATAAAACAAATGAAGACATAGCTGATGTTAATGTTTCGTGTCCAGCAAATAAAAGTAGTAGGATTTGGTCTTTTAATTCCTCTAAAGTGAGACTATTTCCTTCTTCATCTTTTGCTTCTAATAAGATACCAAGCGCATCATTTTGATGGCTAGGTTCTTGCTGTCTTTTTATAATAATTTTTTCAATTTCCTGTAACATTTTCTGACGACATTTCAAAGCTTTACCAAAACTTGTCCAAGGTAAATTGATTGGTAAACTAAATAATCCTTTGCACCAGGTTTCAAAATAAGTTGCTAACTTGGTTTGAGAGGCATTTTCAGTGCTAATTAATAGACTACAAGCAACATCAAACGTATAGTCTCTTAATTCTGGATACCAAGCAAACTCTTTTGTTTGTAACCATTTGTTCTTATATTTTTGTGTTATTTCGGTCATTTTTGGGATATAACTATCTAAAGCTCTGGGTTTAAAAGCTTGGAATAATAATGTTCTTCTGGAAGTATGAAAAGTCCCATCTTTAACCGCTAAAGATAATTTTCCTAACAGAATACGGGTACTTTTAGGCCAAGTTGAGACAACATATTTGTTTTCGTTACGAAATAAAAATTGATTTGCCTCTGCACCAATCATGGTGACAGTATCATTGCCAAAAATATTAGTCCTGAAAATATTACCATATTTTTTTAGTTTCTTTTTAGTAAAATCAGGATCAAAGAAAAAACTAACCGTTTCACCAATAAACGGTAATCCTTTATCTCCAGGAGGTAAGGATAGAGAACTTTTGCTGTTTAAGTGTGTCATGTTGTAATTAAGATCGTAAATTAACGTATCTTCTCAAAAAGCCAGGGGTCACTCGCTGCGAAAACTTAGGCCAAACA
>NZ_JARVCN010000030.1:0-15038 GCF_038442745.1 Crocosphaera sp. Alani8 | reverse complement strand
GGCTCTTTTCGTCATCTGGTAAGGCTTTCAGGTATTCGTGTCCCCACGCCAGCAGGTGAATTTATTTGCCAGGGCTTTACCTAACTGGAGTAAACCAACACAAATTACCGCAGTTGCACCAGCTGCGAATACTAATTCCCGTCGACAACTGGTTAGAGTTACGCTTAATAATCCTCCCGAAAAATTGTTACCAGGGATGGCAATTCAAGCAGATTTAATTCTCCCAGATATAGATGCTAACACCTTTACAGTTCCCCGAGATGCTCTAACCCGAAGAGGAGAGCAATGGTTATTGTTTACAGTTAATAATAATCAAGCAGAACAATTAGAAGTAAAATTAGTCGAGGATCTTGGAGAAAACATGATTGTCAGTCATCCCCAACTGAGGAAAGGACAATCTATTGTTATTAAGGGGGGAGAGGGATTACGGGATGATGTTACAGTAACCATCATTGAAAGTTAGTTATGTCCGTTACCAGTTATAGAATCAGCAAGTTAATGAGCTAAAAAATGAATCAATTAGGGAATGAATTGACAAATACCAATCAAGACTTTATTGTTTCTCCTATGACCATAGATGAAGTTAAACTAGCATTATCTTGGGCAGAAGCAGAAGGGTGGAATCCGGGAATTAATGATGCTTATAATTATTATGTCACAGATAAGAAGGGATTTTTAATAGGTAAATTAAACGGTAATCCTATCAGTTGTATTGCTGTTGTTAGATATAATAAAAATTTTAACTTTATTGGCATATATATTGTTAAGCCAGAATTCCGTCATCAAGGATATGGTTTAAAAACATTTCAAGAAGCTTTTAAATTAATTGCAAATCAACCAGCCGCATTAGATGCAGTTTTCCAGCAAGTTCATAATTATCAGAAATGGGGTTTTAAATCAGATAATCTACATTTACGTTATAAAGGAATTATTCAAGGGCAAATATCTGACGACGTTGTTAATATTAATGAAGTTGATTTTAACCAACTCTGTGATTATGATAGTCAGTATTTTCCTGGGTTGCGATCGCAGTTCCTTGAACCTTGGATTAAGCAATCAAATAGTCAAGGGTATGCTGTTATAGAAGAAGATAAAATTGTTGGCTATGGAGTCATTAGAAAACTAGTCGAAGGATTTAAAATTGCTCCCTTATTTTGCGAAAACAAAACAATAGCAGAGAAATTATTACTATCTTTATCAACTTATGCTAACAATAATAATATCTATATTGACGTTCCTGATCTTAATAGAGAAGCCATTTCATTAGTTACATCTTATCAAATGGAGTTAATTTTTGAATGTGTGAGAATGTATACTCATCAACCACCATTACTAAATTGGAATAATATTTTTGGAGTAACCAGTTTAGAAATTGGATAAACTTATCTCAACATTATGAACTATTAAACTTATTAATCAAGACGACAAGTAAAATGAGCATTAACAGTAAACCAACCATTAAAAATCAGCCTCAAGTTAGTTTAAGGACTAAAGATATTGTGGCAGCTTATACCTTATTAAGAATCGTAGTAGGGATTAATTATTTTAACCACGGATTTACAAGAATTTTTGATGTGCCTAGTTTTATTAATGCGATGGTTAATACTATGCAATCTTCGGGAATCCCGGAATTTTTAGTAAGAATTAATGCCGCCTTAGTGCCTCCTGTTGAGTTAATTGTTGGGGCATTAATCACCGTAGGATTTTTAACCAGAAGTGCGTTAATCGCTTGTTTTATTCTTATGATAATTCTTATGTATGGTGTTACTATGATCCAAAATTGGGATGGAGCAAGTAGCCAGTTAATTTATAATATTATTCTATTCATACTTTTAGCAGGGGTCAACTTTAACCGATTTTCTATTGATGATTGGTTAAAAAATAGAAACTAAACTATTATAATTTTATCTTCGTATGATGGGACTACCGTGATGATGAACTAAGTACCATTTTTGTGCCATCTTTCTAAAATTATTAGTGGCCATTGATTCTGCTTTTAATCTTTTCCCTCCATTAATTTGTGTTACTCTTTCAATGAGGAGAACATAAGCAATTTCTTGACCAATATCAACATTAATAATTTCTGTGTCAATTTCTAAATAATCGGTATTTTTAAAGATAGTTTCCCAGGATTGACGAATCATGTCCCATCCTTTAAGAACATTACCCCCAGGATGAATACAGGTACAGCTTGAACCTTGCCACCATACTTGACTAATTATTTTCAGATCTCGTTTCTCAAAGGAACGATAAAAAGTATCATTAATGGCAATTAATTGGGATTTCTCATCAGAAGTCATATAATCGTACCTCGAATAATTAAATACTGTGACTGTACAATATTAAAAGCTCAGAGTTAATGGTTTTATGTCTTGGTTTAATCTACGTTATCATCGTCTTCAACAAATCCAACAATTAAATCCAGTTAATGACCATTGCCAGATTTGTCATTTATTAGCTGGTTACGAATTCCCTTGGGATATTACCCGTTCTTTGGAACTAGCTATGGTCAAAACTTATTGTATCCCTAGCATTTCCCAAATACTTGACCGTACAGGTGAATTTCATCATCATACTCAAAAACGCTACGATGACACAGGTTTACTGGTAGCTGAAATAATCAAATGGGGTTATGACAGCGAACGGGGAAAAGAGTCTATTCGTCGAATGAATGCTATTCACCAACATTACCCCATTAGTAATGAAGATTTTCTTTATGTACTTTCTACTTTTATCTATGAACCTATTCGGTGGAATGAACGGTTTGGCTGGCGGTTGTTTTGTGAAACAGAAAAATTAGCTATCTTTTATTTTTGGCAGAAAGTGGGAGAGAAAATGAACATTAAAAATATTCCTTCTACTTATGAAAAGTTTGCTCAATATAATCGCAATTATGAACAGCACAATTTTGTTTATTCTGATAGCAATCGTCGCGTAGGAGAATCAACAATCAATTTATTTCTCAGTTGGTTTCCTTCTTTTACTCGTCAAATGTTGGAACCTTGTGTCTATGGGATTTTTGATGACCTAACACTAAGGGCTTTTGGCTGGTCGAAACCGACAACTTTTGTGAGTAACTTAGTAGAAAACAGTCTAAAATGGCGTGGTTATTTTTCAAGATTGCTTTTACCTAGAACACAATCAGATTTTTATACAGATAGTAAGTTGAGAAGTTATCCTGATGGTTATAAGCTCTCGGATATCGGGCCAACAAAAATGCTGAAAGAGCTTAATCGTCATAATTAGAGTAGATATTATGTCTAGTTGTCAGATTGGTTTTCTCAGCTTATATTACTCAATTCTAGTGATACTTCTCACTAAATTCGAGTGATTTTGAGACTTGACTAGTTTTTCATGGTTTTGAATAATAAAATTAATTCCCTAACCTTTAATAAACACTCTACCGATAGTTTTGAGTTAAATATTTATTCAGTAAAATCCCTGACTTTTTTGCAAAAAACTGACACATCTTTCTGATAAATACCACTTTTCGGTAAATTTTAATAACATTTTTTATATTCAATTTTAGTCGAGATAAACTGGACATAACCGGTCCAAGCTCAGGAGAAATAATGTTTCAAAGTCAAGAAGCGATCGATCTAAACCAAAAATATGAGGAGGGTCAAAGAAATTTTCAGGGATTACAACTACGCCGTGGAGATTTAAGAGGACTAAATCTTAGTTATACGGATTTTCGAGGAGTTGATCTTAGTTATGCCAATTTAAGAGACGTGGACTTTACTGGTGCAGATCTACGAGAAGCTTATCTTAACGAAGCGGATTTAACAGGAGTCAATTTAACAGGAGCTAATTTAGAAGGTGCTTCTTTAATTAAAGTTTATTTAATCAAAGCAAATTGTTATCAAACAAATTTTAGTAAAGCTTATTTAACAGGTGCATATTTAACTAAAACTAACTTTAAAGAAGCAAGATTTAATGGCGCATATCTTAATGGAGTAAAGTTAAGTGGAGCAAAATTAAGGGATGCTTCTTATGATGAGAAAACTAGATTTGATTATTCGTTTAACCCAGAAAGTGCTTTCATGAACCTTGGGGATAATAGCAAAAGGATTTATATCCAGCCTCAAGAAGTATTAGAAATTAACCCCCAACAACAAATAAATATCCCAACCATTAATATTGAGCAATTTTTAGAGGCTTTCAATCATCTTACAACAGTTAGTCGTCGTTATTTAGGAAAAACTATGACCGAAAAATACTGGGAGTCTTCTCGACCTGCATTTGATTGGTTGGAGCATTTTGAGATGATAGAATCCGCAGAAATTATTTTTAAGGGTGAATTAGAAACTGTTTTAAATGCAGAACAACTACAATGGTTACAACTTTGGCTGAAAACTTTTATCAAAAACTGTTGTCAAATTCTCCAAAACTATCCAGCAATGCTTGATCTTCAGTTAGTTAAACCGATTCTTTCCAGTAATTTTAGGCCAAACAATCCTTCAAGCCCATTTGATCAATCAGGGGATTCCCCCTCAAAAAAGAGTAATTCTCGGGTACTGCTTTCTGTCTGACATATCCCTACCGCGCTTCCCTTTTAAAAAAACAGAAGACTAGGGAGAAGAAGGTGGAGCGAGGGAAGGAGTAGGACTAGGAGTAGGAATCGGCTCAAACGGGGGTTGTAACAGTTTCCAGACAACATAAATTCCAATACCAATAACCAAGATTGAGATACCCAAAATGCTGAAGATGAACATATTTTTTTTCCTAACCACTGGTGTTTCTTCTGTTGAGGTAGGTGGTTCGGTTGGTTGCAAGTCTGAGACAAGATCATCAGGGGTATCTGTGATAGGGCTAATTTCTTCTTTGGTACTTTGAAAAGATGATTCGAGGGAGTCGATAGATAGGGGAGTTGATTCAGCAGAGGATAAAGCAATCTGACAATATAAAAGAGAAATTGTCACATTATCGTGACCATTTTTTTTATTAGCAAGACGAAGTAATTCTGTTCCCGCATCGGACAGATCTTTTTTCTGATCTAAAATGGGAGTAATGTTCAGATTCCAGTATTGATCCACTCGATCGTAATCGCTTAAACCATCGGAACATAACAAGAAGACACAATCATCATCTAGAATTAAACGGCTAACATTAGGATAGAGAGAATTGGCATTACTCATACCCAATGCTTGTACTAAAGCCCCAGAATTAGGATATTTGATAGCATCTCGATAGAATGAATACCCTAGACGGACTTCCCGTGAGGCTAAATCGTCGTCGGTGGTTACTTGATGACAACTATCGCTGGTAATACGGTAGATACGAGAATCCCCTACACTGGCGAGATAAATCTGACAATCATGGATTAAACTGAGAACCAAAGTAGTTCCCATGCGTTGTCTATCCTGACGATTCTCTGCATCGTTGCGTTCACTAATACAATTATTGCTAAGTTTGATCACTTCTGTTAGGTCTTCTAAACCCTGTTGACTGTCACGAACTTCGCTGTATATAGGAAGTTTGGGAATTTCTGAAGCGAGGGTATCGATCGCTAACCGAGAGGCAATTTCCCCTGCATCTTGTCCCCCGACTCCATCACAAACAATGGTAAAGTTGGGTTCATCCTCGGATGGTTGTTTCAATTCTCCAGGGGTAGGATAACAAGCATCTTCATTGTGATCCCTGGTTGGACCAGCATCGGTTAGGGCAAAAACTTGGTATTTTTTCTCGTACCATTGTCCACACTCCTTTAAAGCAGGTTCAAAACAGGCTAAAAGAGATTCAGAGTGAGGAATTTTGCCTCGTTGTAGATAATCCCATAGCGATCGCAGATAATCAACAATCAGAGGGGAAGTTCCTTCTAGTAGGGGTAACCAAACTTGTCCTAATTCTTTGACATTGTGAAAGTTATGTTCGTCTTGATGAAAGTCTAATAACTGAACCATCCCTGCATTGACTCCTATCAAGGAGAGATCCAGAAGACTGGATACCATTCGCTGTCCTTCGAGGGGTTGCCAGAGTTTCGCGATTTGCCATAACCAGTTTAACTGTCGTAAAGGATTATCTTTCTCTTGGGGCCAAAGTTCTGTCAGTTTGGGTAATAGTTCAGGATGACGAGGTTCACCAGATTCATCGAGGGGGATGGTTCCATACTCCAGGAGACCAACTTGAAGAACTTGGTCTTGTGTTGATTCTCCTTGTTCTTTTTTGACGATAGTGTAATAACTGTAGATTTGGGGTAAATGAAGACGATAAGGAAATAGTCTTAAATACTTTCTAATTTTATCGGGCATTTCTTCCCCAAACTTCGGCGGAATTCCAGGTTTCGTATCTAAGACAACTGCTGAGTTTATTAACAAATACCGTTCGTCTACTAACTGCCCAATTTCTAAGGAATCTATCCAGTTTCCTAATGGTCGCAAATATCTCTTAAGTAGGGGGGTTCCACACTTCTCACATACTAGCCTTTCTGAGGAATTGATGGTTTGGCATTCACGGTTAGAACATTGAATAGTTGCCATAGATTCTGTCATGACAGGGATGATGGAAACAGTTAGCTGGACAAGCTTAATAACACAACATATTATAACCTTTATTACTTGGAGGCAGAAAAACAAGACCCAATGCTACTAACCTAAGTTCGGTGTTAGGAGTTGGGAGTTCGGGGTTGAGTCTTTTGTTACGAATTTTTTTAGCAGTAACTAAACTAAACTTTTATGGAACTGGGTTGACCTACTGCAGCAATGATACGATGACAACCAGAGTCTGGTTTAGCCCACTGATACTGATATTCTTGAGGATTTCCCCAACATAAACCCAAGTATAATTCGGTTCTAGCGGCATCAATTTCTGCCCACTCTACGTCACTAATGAACTCTTCAATAGAATCAGAAGAAATAGGACGACGACGATGGGCCGATAACCAAAATTTCATACCTTGGGTCATTTCCCACCAAAAGTTGATAACAGATTCTTTGTGTTTAATTAGTGTCTCTTTGTCCCCTGGTACGGCAATCAGTTGATTATGTAATTCTGGATACCTAATAGAGCGATCTTGATAAGTACAAGTTCGCCAAATCAGTCCAGACACCCGATGTTGTATTTGATATTTATGAATTTGACGACGAAAATCTTGGTAAGCAAAGACCTGATTGATTTTATTTGTATTTAAGGCTTTAGCAATCACGGGATTATTAATGCGATCGTGACCAGATAAAATTACCCTTTCTCCTCTCCAAGTAGCCTTTAATTCTTGATCGAGAATCTTAATCAATTGCTGTGTTGTATAGGTCATAACCAATTTAGAAATGTTATTTTGATACTCGTTACTTATTCTGTCCCTAGTTTATATATAATTTTGGCAATTGTTTCTATTTTTAACAAATGAATCACAACTAACATTTCCTTTGGTAATCATCCCCTATGATGGTGTAAATAGCTACAGTTTATTAGTTTTCATTATAATGCCTTATGGAAAGCGGACAAATTCGCCTTAACAAAGCTACAGGAGAATGGGTTATTTATGCTCCCAGTCGTCGTAAAAGACCCCAAGATTTTCAACAGGCAACTCAAGATAATTCTTTAGAAAAAAGCTTACCAGAAAATTGTCCTTTCTGCCCAAATAACCAGAAAAAATCGGAAAAAATTATCCTAGAAATTAAAAATAACCAACAAGAAATATGGCAAACTAGAGTAGTTGAAAATAAGTTTCCTGCACTAAATTTTCACGAAAATCCTCGACGCAGCTTAGAAGGCATTTACATGACAATGCCAGGTTATGGGCATCACGAAGTTGTTATTGAAAGTCCTCAGCATCACCAGACTATTGCCACTTTATCTGTTCCTGAGATTGAAATTATTATTGAAACCTATCACCAACGGTATTTAAAATTGATGGAAGATCCACAAATAATGATGGTGATTATCTTTCGTAATCACGGCAAGGCTGCGGGGGCTTCTTTACAGCATCCTCATTCGCAAATCATCGCCACTAGCGTTGTTCCCAGTCATCGTCGTATTCAAGAAGCTGAAGCACAACGTTATTTTGATCACTGGGCTAGATGTGTTTATTGTGATATTTTAGAATTTGAAAGTAGAGAAAAGAAAAGGGTGATTGTTGACAACGAATTATTTGTTGCTTTTGTACCTTTTGCGGCAGAATTTCCCTGTGAAGTTTGGATTATGCCTAAAAATCATCAAGCAGATTTTGGGAGCATAACTTCTGAAGAAAAAACCGCTTTTGCAACAATTTTAAAAGATATTTTAAGTCGTTTATATCATAAACTAAATAACCCCGATTATAATTATGTGATTAATACTGCCGCTCGTTATAAAGCAGAAGAGCCTCAGTTACATTGGTATTGCCAAATTAGACCCCGTTTAACAACACCAGCAGGTTTTGAACTAGGTTCAGGTATTAGTATTAATCCTTCTATTCCTGAAGTAGATGCAGCTTTTTTACGCAACTGAACTTATTGATTTGTAAGTAATTAGAAATATATTGAAAAACAGTTATGGTAATTATTTAAAATGTTGATGATAAACAAATTTGAGAAATAGATTGAGTTATTATCGACATTGTGGTAGGCGAGAGTATGATAGGATGATAGTCATACAAAAACTTTTTGATCAATTATAGCTCAGGTAAAATTAATGTTTGATATCATCTCTATGACCGAGTTTTCTCGGATATACTGCCTCAATATTTGTGCTTTTTTAGTTCCTGCAAATTTATTAGCAACTCTATTCAGTCTAATTTTTATTGTTAGTAAACCATCCAAAACAAAACTGTTAATATCGGTTACTTTCGGTGTGTTATTTGCTGTTATTTTATCTCTTCATGTAGCTAGTTGGTGGATAGTAGGAGTGATCCAAGCACCTACATTTATCTTATTAGGTTTAGCAACGCTGTGTATCGGTTTAAATGTTTGGGCGATCGCAGAGTATAAGAAAGAAAACCCCTGGTTATATAGGGTAATAAAACGCACCGTTAAAGTTAAATTTTCTTAAGTAACTTCTAGGATCATACAATAACTTCTATAACTGGTCAATCAATGGGGGCTTAATATTATTAAATTTAACTATATGATATTATATGACTAACCTAACTAATCCGTCCGTTAAAAAGTCTATGAAGTTAATCTAAGTTAGAACACTAAAATGTCAGAAACCCGTTTTCAATTTAATCGTCAGCTAGTTCGCCACTTTATTGAAACAGCACAGCCTTATTTTTTCCCCACAGAGTCAAGGGAAACAGCAGAGAATGCAAAAGTTAAATATATTACTAAAAATACATGGATATTTTTAGGTCTTATCGGAGTTGTTGTTCTTACTGTTGTTAGTTTAGCCTTCTTTCTAACCATTGGCTTAACTTTATTGACTAATAGTATTTTTCCTGAGTTTTTTGGGGAAGTTGCAGGAGGATTAGTAAACAGTATTAATGGTTTTTTAAAATCACCATTTCCCTATATTGCTATAGTTGTTATTGTTATTAGTGGAATAATATTTGTCTCACAAAAATCTAACGTAGGTGATAAGTGGAAACAATGGTCATTACTAGGTTTATTATTATTCCTACTCTTAGTTGTTAACGCTCTAAATGTAATCTTAAGTTATGCTTTCCGTTTCATTGATACTGCTTTAACCCAAAAAAATGCCGATACTTTTTGGCAATTTATGATTGTTTACGGTTTAGTCTTGGTGGCAGCCATACCTATTATTGTTGTCTATCGTTATACGAGACTAAAACTAGGTTTAATGTGGAGAGAATGGTTAACAAAACACTTCCTGAATAAATACTTTAGTCATCGTGCTTATTACGAATTAGATTCCAATGCTATTAATACAGAAGTTGATAACCCAGATCAACGGATTACTCAAGATATTAAGTCTTTTACTACTGTAACTTTAGATTTTTTACTGGATATTCTTGACTCATTTTTAACCTTATTATCCTTTTCTGCCATTTTATATACTATTTCTAAAGAACTAACTTGGGGGTTGCTTATTTATGCTGTTTTTGGAACAACAGTAGCTCTCATAGTAGGCAGTCGTTTAGTAAAGATTAACTATAACCAATTACGGTTAGAGGCTAACTTCCGTTATGGAATGGTAAGGGTAAGAGATAATGCAGAATCTATTGCTTTTTATCAGGGAGAAGCTCTGGAAAGACAACAGATTATTGATAGATTAATAGGAGCGATTAGAAACTTTGATCTGTTAATTATTTGGCAATCAATTATTACTTTATTCCAATTAGGATACAATTATTTTACCCGTTTGATACCCTACATTATTATTGCACCTCTGTACTTGCAAGGGGAATTAGACTTTGGTGCGATCGCTCAAGCAAGTGTTGCATTTGCTCAAGTATTGAGCGCACTTTCTTTAGTAACCAACCAGATTCAAGGTATTACAGAATTTGCCGCTAGTATCAACCGTTTAGGAGAATTTTACGAATCCTTAAACCCCTTATCTTTCAAAAAAGAAAAGACACAAACTAGCTTTATTCACACTCAAGATTCTGCAGATGTTACCTTAGAAAATGTTACCTTACAACCTCCTAATTCCGAGAGAATTTTAATCGAAAATGTTTCCTTAAATGTGCGTGATCATAACAACCTATTGATTATGGGTGCTAGTGGAACTGGAAAAAGTTCTTTGTTAAGAGCGATCGCAGGATTATGGAATTCGGGGGAGGGAATAATCTATCGTCCTGACGCGAAAGCAGTCTTATTTCTGCCTCAAAAACCTTATATGATTTTAGGAACATTAAGGGAGCAATTATTGTATCCTAGTACAGAAAATAGTATTACTGATGCACACTTAGAAAAGGTCTTAAAAACCGTTAATTTACCCCATTTAGTGAAGCAGTTCAACGGTTTGGATACAGAACAAAATTGGGAAAACGTCCTATCATTAGGAGAACAACAACGAGTAGCTTTTGCTCGAATTTTAATCACTAAACCCAGGTATGCTATTCTAGACGAAGCCACCAGTGCTTTAGATGTGAAAAACGAAGAGAGTTTGTATCAAGAACTCTCCAACATGGGAACCACCTATATTAGTGTGGGACATCGCCCAACTTTAACCCAATACCATCAACAATTATTAGAAATATTTGATGGAGGGAACTGGGAACTTAAAGGAATTGAGAATTAATTATTAACCAAACTTATGTCCTTAGAATTCATCTCCATTAAACCCAAAAATAGCGAGCCTAAAAATCTTTTGGTGATGTTACACGGTTGGGGAGCAAATGCGGAAGATTTAGCCCCTTTATCTTCAGTATTAACCCTTCCAGACTATCAACTATTGTTTCCTAATGCCCCATTTTCTCATCCAGAAGTTCCTGGGGGACTTGCTTGGTACGCTTTAGAAACCGGAAAATATGAAGGGATAGAAGAAAGCTGTCAGTTGTTAAAAAATTGGTTGCTTTCCTTAGAAAAAGATACTGGTATTCCCCTGTCTCGCACCATTTTGAGTGGGTTTTCTCAAGGGGGTGCTATGGCCTTGGATATAGGGATTAATTTACCCTTGAGGGGTATTTGTAGTTTGAGCGGTTATTTACAGTTTCAACCGCAAAAAATAGCATCTCCTGTTCCTCCTATTTTGATTATTCACGGTACAAATGATATGGTTGTGCCTCTACAAATGGCGCAAAAAGCTAGAGATGGACTTACATCTATCTCTGCTAAGGTTGAGTATCACGAATTAGAAATGGGGCATGAAATTCCTACCGATGTTATACCTATTTTTGAGAAATTTATTACAGCAACATGATACTAAGTTCTTTTAGCTTATCTGTGGATTATTATCAAAAAATTTCGTAATTAAATCCATACTCTTATACTCTAAATTCCAAGTTTCTCTATTGATTAATCTTCTTTGGCTCCTGCTTCAATTAGGAGTTTAATAATTTTAGTATTTCCCATTCTCATAGCACGACTTAAAGCCGTATCTCCCCATTCATCTTTAGTGTTGACATCAGCTCCAGCAGACAGCAGGATTTTAACAATTTTAGTATTACTTGCATTAGCTGCTGCGGCAAGAGCATTCCAACCTTCAGTAGTTTTAGTATTAACATTAGCATCTGCTTTAATCAATGTTTCAACAACTTCCATTTGTCTAACTTTTATATTATCTACTGAATAACCAGGTTTTTGATAAATTAGATAAGTATCACTAGCTGCTCCTATTAATGGAGTTTCACCGTCATCTTCTATTCCAACTTCAACATTAGCACCTGCTTCTAAAAGAGTATGAACAATGGATGGATGATGATTCGTGGCGGCTAAATATAGAGAAGTAAATCCTTCAGAATCAAAAGCATTTACATTGACGTTATTGGTAATAGCATCAATTACTCCTTGTAAGTCACCTATTGCTGCTGCCACTGTAAAATTTTTGGTTAATTGATCATTTAACCGTTGTCGATAAATTAACCCTCTCTGAAGAGCTTGATCTGCCTCTTCCCTTAATTCTAAAGTAGTGTAGGGAGCTAGATAATCAAAAATTTCTTGACAAGCTGAATCCGCAGCACTAAGTAACGCATAGTTCCCATCATCTAAGATAGCATTTACATCGGCTCCAGCTTCTACTATAGTTTTAACCAAATCAATATCTCCCTCCCATACAGCATTGATTAAAATTGTTGTGTCACCATCTAAAATTTTTTCATTGACATTAATTCCCGCTTTAATTAACTCTAGCAAAATAATTTTTTTATTCTCTTTATTAATCCTCTCTAATATGAGTTGTGTTCCATTATCCACAGATGCACCAATTTCTAGTAAATATGCAACAATTTCAGTACATCCACGAATTACCGCATATTGTAGAGGCGTAAAAGAATCACATATTTGCTCTTCTAAAGAAAACTCTATTTTGCTTAATATCCTTTTAGTTTTATGAAAATCTTTTTCTTTAATTGCTTGAAAAAGTAAAAGTTTTTCTTCAGCCTTAAATAACTCTTCTATAAGATAATTATTGGTCATAATAAAAATTAATTAACTATTATTAGAATTTTAAGTATAAATTACGGCACTTTGCGAGTTACTAAAGTACATTTCACACCTGCCTCCTGCCTTCTGCCTCCTGCCTCAAGCCTTAGCTTCTTGTACCACACTAAGTCGAAAACTGCTGTATGTCCCCATTGTAACTCAATTTTTAGTACTCCTACTGTAGCTCAACATTTAAAATTTTGTAGGGGGAAACGGCGGTTTCCCCCTGCAAAAATGTTAAGGAACCTAACTCTTACTTTTTCTTTGAAAACGGTCTTTGAATCGTTTTCTCTGCATCTTTTGAATCTTGCCGCAAATGTTTCCCATTCCCTTTTCCTAAAAGAGACAAACTTTGACTATTTTTAACATCTAAAGGTCGTTGCATGGTTAACTCAGGATTAGAAAACGTTTCTTTAATAGGACGACGAATGGTTAATTCTGCATCGGAAATTTGTCCGAGATGGGGTACAAATAATTCAGGATAATCTTGACACAATTGGTCTAAACTTCTCCAATGTTCATTTTCATTAATCCCTAATTCTTGCCGTAAACTTTGAAATACTTTAAGACTACTTTGATAACTTACACGACGTTGAGCGATCGCTTCTTTGAGGGTTCCTGTATACACTTGTAAACGAGATTGATGGGTAAAACCAGGCAAGACTTTAGCTAAAGCATACAATTCATCGGCGTTTAAGTCATCTAAAGTACGGCCTTCGAGAAATGCTGAACAATCTATAGACATTTTACCTAGTTGACGACGCAATAAATGACTATCTCGCTCTTTTGTATATTGTGCATAGCGGCGTTTCCACGCTTTAACTAACCATAACCCACTCATTAAAATAGCAGCCCAAGTTATCATATTTTGTCCATTAAATGGTATCCATCCTAATGTGGGACGCACTCCTAAAAAGAACAAACAATTAAAAGAAACAAAGGTAAATAGGGTAAATAAACGATGATGAACTTGTTCTAAAGATAGCGGTCGTTTAAATAGCTTATTGTAACGTTTGTAAGCTTTTTCTAACCGCATTCCTATGACATAAGTTGCCCCCGAAAAAAACAGTAAGGTTAGAGGAACTGCTACAATTTTGGGAATAGGAATAGTATGACCTGAAATATAAAAACCTGGAGCAAATAGGGTTGCAAGTTGATTGGTTTCGTTCCAAACTCCTCCAGACAAAAACTGCCAGTTACCCGAATATAAACCAAAATAAACATAAAACCCAATCGCTAAACCCAGATAACCGTAATAGAGTAATTTGCGATCGCTTTGATTAATTTTACTCCAATAGCCATTTTCTGCATCAATATCCATACAAGGAGACTGACAAGCAACACAAGCACTTTTTTCCTGTCCCTGACTATCCACCTTACGACACATAGACTGAGTAATGGACATGGGTGGTGCAGTATGGGCTTCGGAGGTTAGAATACTACTGGGTTCACTATAAATCATTTGTACCGGGGCCATAGGACAAAAATAATGACACCAACTTTTGCCCCCGTATAAAAAGCCAACTATAATGGCTGATAAGATAGTAAAACTGAGGAAAATTCCCAATAACAGGCGATCGGAATTAACCAACAGTAAACGCACATTTAACCCTAAAAATAATAAACCCCATTGCAAGTATAGATGGTTGCGAGACAACCAAGAATTCTCCTTAACCAACCGTTTGCGCTGCCATCCTAACGCGCGAGGAAGCTGAGAAAAGAAGGATAACGGACA
The DNA here is from genome assembly GCF_038442745.1 of Crocosphaera sp. Alani8. Taxonomy (NCBI): domain Bacteria; kingdom Bacillati; phylum Cyanobacteriota; class Cyanophyceae; order Chroococcales; family Aphanothecaceae; genus Crocosphaera; species Crocosphaera sp. Alani8. The sequence goes on along the minus strand of NZ_JARVCN010000030.1, from coordinate 344 downwards.
AATGCGTCGCCATGCTTCATGACCAAAGAGAACTAAAATAATAATAGCTGTAGGAACGATCATACCCCAAAAAATTCTCGGTCCCAAGGGATAGGGACTTAAAGGCAGACATTTCCCTTGAAACTCATAGCAACTATGCGCCATTTTCGGTCCAAAAAATTGATAGGGTTCCGTTAAAATAGCTGAAATCGGGTCGTAAAACATAGAGAAAATGAGCAGTAGCCAACCAATGGCTAATCCCCAACGTATCCAGTGCATTTTTGTTTCAGGAATGTTAGCAAACATGAATAATCCGTATCTTCTCAAAAAGCCAGGGGTCACTCGCTGCGAAAACTTAGGCCAAA
>NZ_JARVCN010000029.1:7088-15178 GCF_038442745.1 Crocosphaera sp. Alani8 | reverse complement strand
TCAAGCCCTTGCCTGGACTAGATTTAGTCGATGCGACATTTTTGCGTCGCTCCCGGGTTCAGCTATCAGCTATCAGCTATCAGCCATCAGTTGAAACATATCAATCTCTATCTTATGCTGTGAGTGAGATTAAACCAACGCTTGACGCTTTCATCTTTAATTCAATTTATCAACACTGGAATGAAACGACTGATAACTGGTCAATGATGACTGATAACTTTAAATTACTAGCAACGTGAGCTAATTTAGAAACATCCTTGATACTTTCTAAATAAGGAATGACCCCCAAAATAGGAATTTTAGTTAGAGATTCAATTAAAGAAATAGGGGTAAGCTCAAGGATTTCTTGCTCAGATATGGGTTGTGGACAGCTTAATATGATCCCTTTTAAATTTACCTTGTGTTGACGGGCTAGGGCGACATTAGCTACTGTTTGAGCGATCGCTCCCAACTTCACAGGAACCACCAAAATTGTCTCTAAACCCCAGTTCCCTGCGATATCAGCTACGGTTAACTCCCAAGTTACGGGGGAACCTAAACCCCCCAGTCCCTCTGCTAATACCAGCTTTTTACGCTCTTGTAGGTCCTCTAAACTTCCTAAGACCAAATCCAAAGGAATGGGGCGATTTTCTCTCTCAGCAGCCACAGGAGGAGCAACAGGAGTATCATAGCGTAAGGGGTTGACTATCTCTACATCAGGAAACAGTTTTTGATAGTGTTCATAATCCCCTGTACCAGTTTGTATTAATTTGATCACCCCTAACGACTCTTGGGGGTGACGGGTTTGCCAATAAGCGACTAAAGCAGAGGTGACCACAGTTTTACCAACTTCGGTATCGGTACCAACAATAAATATGGTTGTCATGTTATGACCATTGTTTTAATTTTGAGCAGGCAAAAGACTGCAGCACAAGTCTTGCTCTCTAACTGCTAATCTTGGTTTAAAGATGCGATAGCTTCCTTCAGTTGTTGTTGGTTGGGTTTGTCTTCTTCGGAAACTTCAAAGGTTTTTTGACAAGCTGTTGGCAACTGTAGTAGTTGTAAACACAAATCTGCGATCGCATCTCGACTAACTTGCCCTCTCATGTTATCACCTTGCTCAAAAACTAAGGTTTTATCCCCTGGTTTTTCGGTTAAAGCACAAGGACGGATGATAGTGTAGTTTAATCCACTCTGACGCAATACTTCTTCTCCTTTCAACTTCCAGGTGAGAATACCACCGAGTTGATCGTTAATTTTTACTGCCGGGGGTTGGTCTTCTAAATTTATATCAGATCGACCGGGACGAGTGACACCGGCGGAACTAATTAAAATAAATTGTGGGGTGTTAATTTTGTGTCCGTAGGCTTTAATTGAATTAATTTCTAGGCGAAATAAACCAGGAGAAAACTTCGGGTTTAACTCCCCGTCGTACTCAAATTTTGTCTGCATCAACTGCATGGAATAGATACAACTAGGATCAAACTTGCCCATTTCCGGCACGGTTTTGGCACGAAATACCGGTATTAAATCAGAAAAAGGGATACGTACGGTGGTAGGAGTGTTGTAAAAGGTATCAAAGGAATAACTATAACCCACACCATCCCATCTACCTTCGCAACGAATGATAAATTTATAGCGTTTACCATCTCCTTGCACCCTCAATTCTATGCCTTCGTAATTAGAAAGATCCACTGGCGGGTTAAGATTTTTGCTTCTCACGGAGGCGAAACCCCCGTTATTAGCGATGGAGACATTGCCGGAAAACACTGCTTTATTTTGTTCTAAACGGATACTACTTTCGCTAACTCCTCCCATCACCACATCATCCACTGCACCCCAAGTATCTTTGATCGCTTCTGTGGGGTGGCTAAAATCAAATAATAGTTTTGTGTCTGATCTAATATATTTCTTTGCTACCTCGGTTAAATTTTTCATCCCTAAGTATTCTACTTCTTGGGGACTATCTACTACTTGTGGCATATAAAATTTGATTCCTTGGGAATATTTATCACGGTTGGGGGTGTCTCCTTCCACTGGTTGAACTTTGGTTCCCACACAAGAAATAACCGCCGAAACGTTGTCTAGGAGTCTTGAGGTTAAGGTTTCGGGACGGGTTACATCCCCTTGAATAATTTCTACTTTATCGTCAAAAAGGGGTTTGGCTGCTTCGATGTCCCTTACTAAGACGCGAACATAATAATTTTGTTCTAATAGACGACGAACTACACGCTTACCCACACCCCCTGTAGCTCCGGTAACTAAAATCATGCTCATGGTGTTACTGTTTAGATTAAGTGAAGGACGATTATCGGAATTGAAAAGTTTTTGCAGATCACTAAAGAATGGAATTAATTCAAAATAGTTTAGTGTGTTTAGAAAACGTCCTAAGTCCCAAGATTGGCGTTCTTTTTCACCCATGATCCTCTTATTGAACTCCTACGTTATTATAGTTTAAAATAAGTTTTCCATCTGTTCCCAGGTTAATCCTTTTTGGATGTAATTAGGAGTATTTGGGTTATAGGGACTTTCCAGGCGATCAATCGCAAGGATGTTTGCTTTTTCTGGTAAGATGGGGATATCTGCGTTAAATTCTGTTGGACGCATCAAAGAACTAGAAAATCCTTTAAAAATCATCAATTGATCTTCTTTTCCCTCAATATTAACCGTTATTAATAATACTTCTTGACGGTGTTTAGTTGTGTATTGTTCTAGCTGTTGTATTTTAGATAACGACATCTTTAATAACTATTTTCATGTTCAGGTACAACATTACAAGTATAAGAATTACTATGACTATTCATTGACTTAACCAGGCGATCACCTCTTTTATCCATTCTTCTGTGTTAGTATTTTTCAACATAAGATTGTCTTGACTCAAGGTAGAAATTGCTTTACTTATCTCCTCATTAGTATATCCTAAAGCCAACAAAGTCATCTCAATATCTTCTAAAATTTCTAAAGATGGCATGGCAGAAGAAGATGTGACGGTTACTCCTACAAGTTTTCGCCATTGCGATAGTTTAGTTTTTAATTCTAGGGCAATTCTCTCAGCAGTTTTCTGTCCTACACCTGGGGTTTGGGATAACATTTTGGTGTTTCCTGTTACGATAGCTTGAACCAATTCTTCTAATCCCAAAGTATCTATTAAAGCAATAGCTGATTGTGCGCCAATACCGCTAACACTAATTAATTGACGAAATAATTCCCGTTCTGCTGTAGTAGAAAATCCGTATAATATTTGTTGATCTTCTTTAATTTGGAGGTGGGTAAAAACTTGGATATTTTCTAATTTGTCTTGAGAAATATCTCGCGCCAATTTTGAAGGGATTTGTAACTCATAACCGATTTGATTGGCTTCTAAAACCAATGTTACACGGTTATTAGTATTCTTGATAACTTCGATGGGACTACCTTTTAAGTAACTAATCACAGAGTTTTAGCTTATGTTCTACAAAATTTTGTGAGCAACGATCCAGTTTTGAAAAGTCTAAAATAATTTCAACTTTCTCAAATTACTCTAGTCTTATGATGTTGTGCTAGGCTTTTTTCCGTATGTAAACATAGCGACAACCATACTCTTGCTGAATACTTTCTTGCTTACTACTTCATCTCAACTGTAACGTTTATTTTTGTTCAGGGACTCAGTTGATGGTAAACTTCTAATGATTTTTGGGTAGAATAGAGAATTTTTCTATTACGTTCTCGGCGTTTTTTCTTTAATATTTTCCTAAGAATAATCAATTCCCCATTACTACTAAACAGAGTTTGGTTGCTATCAGTGACTAACAAAAAATTCGTCATCTGAAGCCCTCATTCTGTGAGCTTTCCCCTAATATCATATCATTACTTTAACTATTTGGTTAAGTCTATTTTAAGTAAATGTACAAGGTTCTCAGTAACTTCAAGGAAGCTCGCTGTGTAAATATTTGTGAACATAGTTGTAAGACAAGTACTAACACCGAACTCATAGCAATTTTCTTATGCATAGATTACAAACTCAAAGAAAAATAGCCCCCACACTTCCCACCCCTCCCTGTTACTGAGCGAAGTCGAAATACACTCCCCACCCTCACTGTTACTGAGCGAAGTCGAAGTAAACCGAGATTTTGATATACCCAATTGAAAACTGCTATCAGTTTGGCATCTGCTTCCTGCCTCTTCTCAACTGTAACGTTTATTTTTGTCTAGGTACTTATAGGCATTTTCCATGCTTCTTGCTTTAACATTGGGATTAGTTGAATAACTACAATTAGAAAAGACTAAAATAGAGTACGAGCAACGATATTACACCTAGACTATGACCCAAACTAACACCCAAGCTTCCAATCAAAAACAAAACGAAGATTATCTTAACGAAATTCCCGATGAACTGGAAATGTCTCTGTTTGACCATCTCGAAGAACTGCGGACGCGTATTTTTTATGCTTTAGCTGCCGTAGGTGTTAGCATGATTGGTTGTTTTTTGGTGGTCAAACCGTTAGTCAGATGGTTAGAAGTTCCTGCCGAAGGAGTAAAATTTTTACAGTTAGCACCGGGTGAGTTCTTTTTTGTCTCTGTAGAAGTAGCTGGTTATAGCGGTTTGTTGGTGGCGAGTCCCTTTATTTTATATCAGATTATTCAGTTTGTTTTACCTGGTTTAACCCGTCGGGAACGCCGTTTATTGGCACCTGTTGTTTTAGGCTCGAGTGTATTATTTTTCGCAGGTATTGGCTTTGCCTATTGGGCGTTAATTCCTGCTGCCTTAAACTTTTTCATTGCTTATGGAGCGGATGTTGTTGAACAGTCTTGGTCCATTGATCGCTATTTTAAGTTTGTCCTATTATTGATGTTTAGTACAGGCATTGCTTTCCAAATTCCTGTGATTCAACTACTTTTAGGACAGTTAGGGATTGTTTCTTCAAAGCAAATGTTAAAGGGATGGAGAATAATCGTTTTAGGGGCAGTTATTTTGGGAGCAGTTTTAACTCCTTCAACCGATCCTTTTACTCAATCTTTATTAGCAGGGGCTGTCTTAGGTCTATACTTTGGAGGTATTGGTGTTGTTAAATTGAGTGGAAAATAACCAAAATAATCATATTTTCTAAGTTTGGTCACAACATCAAGATTCCGCAAAATAATACAGTAACCAAAATCCCACAGCCAAGCCCACAATATTTGGCAACCACCCTGCTAAAAGGGGTGAAATTAAACCCGTTAACCCTAAGCTACCTATCAAGAACCCTAACAAATAATAACTAAAAATAATTAGCACACTCAAGCCAAAACCCGTCGCTCGACCCATCTGTTGAGGGGTTGCTCCCAAAGCCGAACCAATCACCCCAAACACCACACAAATAAAAGGAAAAGCTAGTTTTTGTTGAATTCTCACCTGAAACATCCGTAACTTTTTGTCGTCTCCCATCATCTTTAAAATTCTCATATACTGTTTCGCCTGAACAATATTCATTTCGTAGGGATCGCGACCTTGCAAAGCGAATTCAAAGGCAGCTTTTGTCAAAGGTAACTGTCGATGTTCAAAAGGATCTGCCTCTTGATAAGAAGCATCTGGAGCTAATTTGTAGATAGTTCCGTTGAAAAAATCCCACGTTTCCTCTTGTCTATTCCAGGTAGCTGAGTCTGATACTACAATGCGATTTAATCTTTCTTCTAACCACTCTAAAACCGTCAAAGTCTTCAGATTTTCACCATCAAACTGTTCTGCAAAAAATAGATGTCTTAACCGCTTTTCCTGATCCCCATTAGGTAAGATAACTTGTTCGTAATCAGGGTAAAAAATGTCTTTATTCTGCCAGTAAGGACGTTCCTCCTGTAAATACTCCACTAAAATAGTCGTAGCTCTATAATTGGCGGCAGGAACCACCAACTCACTCATTAAAAATGTTACCCCTGTCACCACCAAACTAATCACCACTGCAGGAATAATCAGCCGATAAAGACTCACCCCACAGCTACGAAAAGCTATTAATTCGCTGTCGTTACTGAGCCTTCCATAGGTCAATAAGGTACTTAACATCACAGAAATGGGCAAAGCATAAGCTGTAAACTCCGGCACCTTCAGCAGCAAAATTTCTAGCGCTTGCATCAAAGGTAAATTAGAATCTACTACTTTATCCGCTAAGTCCGATAAATAACCGATCGCTACTCCTAAGACAGACACTAAACCCACAGAAAATAGCAACGGACTAATCAATTGTGAGGTAATATAGCGATCCATTAAGGATAAAGACCAACCACCCCACGGCGATCGCATAAAGCGACCGATATATCTAATAAGTTTCATGGGCATGGATTTTCGGGGTATCATTCATAAGGCTACTGACGAACAAGGAAAAGGTGAGTTGCACGAGTAATTGAAGTAGCTTGACTGTTGCATTATTTCCTTTGGCTTGCGTTACAATCCTTAACAATAGTAACTCCTTCTAAATTGTAACCACAATGGCAATAAAAACGGCTCTCATTACTGGGGCATCTTCAGGTATCGGACAGGCATTTGCCGAAGAGTTAGCGACTTCTTGCACCAATCTCATTTTAGTTGCTCGCTCCGAGGATAAACTATATAGATTAGCTAAACAGTTAAAGGAAAAGACATCCATCACTGTTGAGGTGATTATACAAGATTTAACCGAACCCCAAGCAGGACAGAAAGTTTACGATCTGGTTCAAGATCGGGGTTTAACTGTAGATTGTTTGATTAATAATGCTGGATTTGGGGATTATGGACCGTTTGCTCAACGAGAATTATCTAAACAGTTAGAGATGATTCAACTCAATGTTACTGTTTTGGTGGAGTTGACCCATTTATTCTTACAGCAAATGCAACAACAGGGAGAAGGCAGTATTATCAATGTAGCTTCCATTGCTGGTTTCCAGTCCTTGCCCTACTTATCCACTTATGCCGCAACAAAAGCATTTGTTCTTAGTTTCACAGAAGCATTATGGGCAGAAAATCAGGAAAAAGGAATCAACTGTTTAGCTTTATGTCCCGGGCCAACGGAATCGAATTTCTTTGAAGTGGCGGACTTTCCCCAGAGTTTTGAAAGTAAGAGTAATAGCGGTTTAACATCAGCACAAACTGTTGTTAAAGATGCCCTTAAAGCTTTAGAAAATAATCAATCTAACGTTGTAACTGGAGGGGTTGCTAATAACTTAATTGTTAATTCTTCTCGGTTTTTTCCTCGAGAATTCTTGCTCAAAGCTGTAGAAAAGCAATTTAGAGCATGATTGTTTGAGTTGGTAGTTAGGTTGTTTTGCATTGAAATACTATTAAGAATAAAAAAAGGGTTGTTTACTGTATATAAAACAATAAACAACCCTTGGTGTTGTATACACCCGCTTTTTGAATCCTTATCTATTATGTTCTGTTGTTTTATTAACCTCAATAGACTAGATCATGGTGATAATGTGATTAAAATCAATGCCAAAAATAAGCAAAAAAAAGAGGTCATTTACTGTACGAAATAGTAAATGAACCTTAGTATTGTATGCACCCGTTTGTTGAATCTTGTATTTATTATGTTCTCTTATTTTATTAATCTCAATAGACTAGATCATAGTTATAATGTGATTAAAATCAATGCCAAAAATAAGCAAAAAAAAGGGATTACTTAATGTCCGAAACAATAAATAACCCTTGCTGTTGTATGCACCCGCTTTTTGAATCCTGTATTTATTATGTTCTCTTATTTTATTAATCTCAATAGACTAGATCATATTGATAATGTGATTAAAATCAATTCTAAAAATAAGCAAAAAAAAGAGGTCATTTACTGTACGAAATAGTAAATGACCCTTAGTATTGTATGCACCCGTTTGTTGAATCTTGTATTTATTATGTTCTTTTATTTGATTAATCTCAATAGACTCGATCATAGTTATAATGTGATTAAAATCAATTCTAAAAATAAGCAAAAAAAAGGGATTACTTAATGTCCGAAACAATAAATAACCCTTGCTGTTGTATGCACCCGCTTTTTGAATCCTGTATTTATTATGTTCTCTTATTTTATTAATCTCAATAGACTAGATCATATTGATAATGTGATTAAAATCAATGCTAAAAATAAGCAAAAAAAAGGGATTACTTAATGTCCGAAACAATAAATAACCCT
>NZ_JARVCN010000029.1:0-6988 GCF_038442745.1 Crocosphaera sp. Alani8 | reverse complement strand
TTATTTTATTAATCTCAATAGACTAGATCATATTGATAATGTGATTAAAATCAATTCTAAAAATAAGCAAAAAAAAGAGGTCATTTACTGTACGAAATAGTAAATAACCCTTGGTGTTGTATGCACCCGCTTTTGAATCCTGCATCCATTATGTTGTGCTTCTTCTTGAGTCTCAATAAATTAGATCACAGGGATAATGTGATTCTGATCAACATTGGGGCAACATTCATTGTAAAATAAGCACTGGAAAAACGATTGTGCAATCACGGGGTAACAATATCGATTTTGTAAACCCATAATCGTACTGTGTACCTCAATTACAGTAATTAGTAAGCATTCGGAGAAAATTGTGGACTTATCACTCATTCCTGCTCAGCCTAAACCCGGTCTAATCAATGTTTTAATCGAAATTCCCGCAGGGAGCAAGAATAAATACGAATATGACAAGGATATGAACGCTTTTGCTCTCGATCGCGTTTTGTTTGCTTCCGTACAATATCCTTACGACTATGGATTTGTTCCCAACACTTTAGCCGATGACGGTGATCCTTTGGATGGGATGGTGATAATAGATCAACCTACTTTCCCAGGTTGCGTGATTACAGCCCGTCCCATTGGTATGCTAGAAATGATCGATGGTGGCGATCGTGACGAAAAAGTGTTGTGTGTCCCAGAAGAAGATCCACGCTACGCAGAAGTAAAATCTCTGAAAGACGTTGCGCCTCACCGTTTAGAAGAAATTGCAGAATTTTTCCGTACCTACAAAAATCTGGAGAAAAAAGTAACAGAAATTTTAGGCTGGAAAGACGTTGATGCTGTGATGCCTCTGGTGGAACAATGTGTGAAAGCTGGAAGTAAATAATTCCTTGATGGGGATAAAGTTTTCAATTTTTATCCCCTGATGGTGGTGTTGACGTGACTGAATTGCTGTTTAAAAGAGAAAGGATTACTATTTAGTATATAAGCTTTAATTTTTGTTTACTCATTATGTTTGTCAAATCTACAACTCGTCATATTCGTATTTATGCAGCAGAGATTCACAATAATGAACTCGTAGAAAGTGATAATATGCTCACTTTAGATGTCGATCCCGATAACGAATTTAACTGGGAGGAAGATGCTTTACAGAAAGTTTATCGCAAATTCGATGAGTTAGTAGAGTCTGCTAGTGGTGAAGAATTAAGCGATTATAATTTACGTCGCATTGGTTCAGATCTAGAGCATTTTCTCCGTAATCTTCTTCAAAAAGGGGAGATTAGTTACAATCTAAAAAGTCGTGTCCTCAACTACAGTATGGGACTACCTAAAGTGGAAAGTCCAGACAGCGAAGGAGCTTATAATATCTAATACTTCCAGGATAAATTGACGGAAATTTTGGAGAGTTTCAAAAAACATCAATTTATCCTGTTTTTAAGGGTCTAAGAATTTAAATTATGACACAGAGATTAAGTATTGGAATATAGGGTTAAACAGTCAGAGAAATAATAATACTGAACGGTCAAAATTAATCTTTATACAAGATAGATAATCATGAGTAAAACTCTCCGCCTTCTGGCTATCTTTGGCCTCTTTATCTTAATGGTTGTAGCGATTAACCACTACGGAATTAACCAACTACGACAACAAGTAGAAGAGTTAGGAACATAGGTTCCTGCTGGAATCTTTCTCCTACGTTTTACCAGTGTTGTAATTCCAGCTTTACCAGGAACAGCTTATGCTGTGCTATCTGGGGCATTATTAGGCTTTAGTCAAGGACTTTTAGTTATTTGTATAGCAGACTTATGTTCCTGCTCTTTAAGTTTTTTTTTATCGAGGCGTTATGGTCGTGACTTAGTAACAAAAATGGTCGGAGTCAAACTTATCGACAAAATTGATGGTTTAAGTAAACGTCATTTGGAACGTAATTTTTTCCTATTAACAGGCTTTTTAATGACCAGCTTTTTCGATTTTGTTTGTTATGGTGTAGGACTAACCAAAGCCTCTTGGCGAAGATTTGCTCCTGCTTTAGTTATTAGTATTGCTATTTCTAATCCTCCCATTGTGGCATTAGGGGCAGGGTTATTAGAAGGAGGAAAACTGTTATTAGTTTTCGCTTTACTAGGTGTTTTTATTCTGGCTATTATTACTGGTTTAGTTCAACGGAAGTAAGTAGTCGGACATAAATAAAGCCCACTGTGTAAACTTATGTAAGCATAGCTGTAACCTTACTCCTGCATCCTTCCTCCTATCTCTTCTAAACTGTAACTTTTATTTTTGTCTAGGTACTTAGATAGTGAATATAAACTTATATGCAAGTGTCTTAAAATGAGCTACAATTAATAGGCTGAGGAAATATACCCTAATAAGCTTTAATAAAAATAAAGCTTGTTGCCCTCATAGCTGACAGCCCATAAACATCATAGAAACAAAACAGGAGGTGTAAAGTTACACAATGACCCAAGTAGTTGTTGGTCAAAACGAACCTATTGAATCTGCGTTACGTCGGTTTAAGCGACAGGTTGCTAAAGCTGGAATCTACACAGACTATAAAAAGCACCAATTTTTTGAAACGCCACAAGAAAAACGCAAGCGCAAGGAAGCAACTCGACGAAGACAGCGATCTCGTCGCCACTAAACTACAAAGATTCTTTGTTAGTAGCAACACGCGAAGTCTGATAATAACCCTTACTGATGAAATTTAAGGGAAGTTAAGCAGCCCTAACAATCTAACTTAAGTTGGGGCTTTTCAGTCTTGATCAAGCTCCCTATTGTTCAAGATGATATTTGTGGGAGTTTTCTGGGTATACTACAGTATAGGAATCGTAACTGGTTGTCACTCAAGCTTATTTTTCAATGACTTCTTATGCGTACAATTTTAGTGGCCGATGATAGCATTGCTCAACGTGAACTGATTGCTAGTTTATTAACAGACAATGGGTTTTCTGTTACTACAGCGACGGATGGAGTTGAAGCTTTAGAAAAACTCAAATCCTTAGTTCCAGACTTAATTATTCTTGATGTTGTGATGCCTAACCTCAATGGTTATCAGACTTGTCGTAGCATTAAAAGCGATCCCAAAACAGAGCATATTCCTGTCATCCTTTGTTCTACGAAGAATACCCAAGTTGATAGTTATTGGGGTTTAAAACAGGGTGCTGATGCTTATATTATTAAACCGTTTCCTCACGATGAGTTGTTAGGAACAGTTAAACAATTATTACGTAATAATTAATACAGAATAAATCAATATAATTGTTACTGATACAGCTTAGTGTGGATTGTTTTTTCTATGGCAGTTTTTATACTTTTGAGGTGCAGAGATTACCTCTTTGAGGCAGTAGGCAGGAGTTAGGTTTACCTCATGATTCCGAGAAAAGCTCTATTAATTTCTCTCATTTTGTGAATATCTAACTGATAATAATAAAGACAATAATTTTTGGTTTGTTTCTAACTGGAAAGACATGACATTAAGTAGTAAAAAAGATGTTGTTATTGTTGGTGGGGGAATTTCTGGTTTAATTGCGGCTAATATACTGGAAAATAAGGGTATTAAAACCACTATTCTCGATAAGGGGCGAGGTATTGGGGGACGTTTAGCAACACGCCGTATTCCTCATTCAGAGGACATAACAGGGGTTTTTGACTACGGAATGCAGCTTTTTACCGTCACTGATGCAAGGGTTCAACAGTTGGTGGATCAGTGGTTAGCAGAAGATGTTATCACAAAATGGTCAAATGAATATGGTGATAGGAAAATCCCTTGCTATCGAGGTTGTGAGAGTAATCGCAGCTTAGGGAAATATTTAGCTAAAGATTTGGATGTTAATTTACAAACACGGGCGATCTCTGTTCAAAATAGTGATTCTGGTTGGACTGTGAAAACAGAAAGCGGACAGGATTTTCAGGGGAATATTCTAATTATGACTTGTCCTGTCCCTCAATCTCTAACTTTACTAAAAAATTCTGGGTTTCTTTTGCCTTCCTCAATACAATCTCGTCTTGAAGGAGTAAGTTATTATCCTTGTATTACTATTTTGGGGTTACTAGAAAAGCTAAGTCTAATTCCGAACTCAGGATGGTTAACACTTAACAATTATTCTGTTGCTACTATTGCTTGTAACCATAAAAAAGGTATTTCTCCTCAAGGATTTGCGGTTACTATACATTCTACTCCTGAATTCAGTTGGGATCATTGGGACACAGATGATGAAATAATTGTTGAAAAATTATTGGATTCTACTTCAAATTGGTTAGGTTCAAAAGTTATAGATTATCAAGTCCATCGATGGCGTTACAGTCAACCGAAAACTGTTTACGGAGAACCTTTTTTGGCGTTAGAAAATCCTAATTCATTGATTTTAGCGGGGGATGCTTTCTCGGAAACACCTGCTTTAAATCGTTATTTAACTTTAGAAAAAGCAGTCTTGTCGGGGATTAAATCAGCGCAATATTTAGAAAATAAAATGTGAAGTTTATTTTTTAAATACTCCTAATCTTTTTGGCTTTTTTTGTGTTGTACTTCAATGACAGTGTGAACATTACCTCTAGGATTAAAATCACCTTTTAAAGTTGCTTCTAATGGATCACAAGCTGCTACAAAATCATCTAAAATTTGGTTAACAGACTCTTCGTGAGAAATGTAGCGATCGCGGTAGCTATTGATGTACAATTTTATGGCTTTTAATTCTACTACTTTTTCATCGGGAACGTAAGTTAAGTATAAGGTAGCGAAGTCGGGATAACCAGAAAAAGGGCATTTACAGGTGAACTCTGGTAAGGTAACATTGATGGTGTAATAACGACCAGGACGGGGGTTAGAAAAGGTAATTAATTTTCCTGCTTCAATTTCTCGTTCCCCGTATTTTACTGAAGAAGCATCGGTATTTTTTGCTTGAGTCATAGTTAAAAATTAGATGGGTTTATTGGTTAAATATAACAGTTTTCTTGGTCACAAATATAATTATACCAGATACCCTAAGTCTTTTGTTTTTTGATATTTTTTTAGTTATTCCGTTCTTAAATTAGGAGGGATAAAAGGTAGCTGAGGGATTTATGTTTACTCTATTATTCGTTTCTCGGACTCATAAGGTACACCTAATTCCTGTCTCAAAGCGATAATCTCTTTACCTCACAAGTATGAGAACTGCTATAAACGTATTTGTATTATTTATTTTTTTTGCACTTATTGAGAACTTCATTAAGAGAGTAGGGACAAACTTGAGGAAAATTATCAGCAGGATAATCAATTAAATAGAGATCGATCGCATCTGAATAAATATCTTCCCATTCTTCCTCTAATTTTGTTTTCATGGAAGGGCTATAACGTCTTCTTATGGTATTAGAGAAAGCTTTTATTTCTGCTTGCCAATGACGATTAGTTTGCGGTTTGTTGGCATAATCAATCTTTAACTGATGTTGAATAATTCTTGTTAATAAGGAAACCACTGCTTGATAATCACTTCTTCCCAAAGCTTCGATCTCCTCAATTATATTTTCCCAGTCCAATTTATCTAAATTTTGCTCTTTTAATGCTTCGCTTTGCTCCATTGTCCATTGATAAAAATCTGTCTCGTAAATGTTTATTTTGTTTCCTTGATTCATTAGTTAAACTCCTATAATTAACATTCTCTTATCCTAATTGTAATTCTGAATAACAATGAGACCGCTCACTTTTTTATCTTTTCAAAACTGAGAATAAAAAATTACTGCTCTATTGGTCAACCTTTAATTCCTCACAAAGTTATGCTAAGTCTTTTTCAATCTTAATTAACATCTTTTTGTCTTCCTAATCACCGTTTACTCTGTTATTATATAATTTTTTATTTAGCGATCGCTCTAAGCAGTATCGATCCTTGATAATATTGAGAGTATTAAACTAAAATAAATCGCAAATGGAGCCAACAGAAGCACAATTTTTAGTTTTTAATGCTTTAGAGACTCTAGCAATCGTCCTATATAGTTTTTATGATCCATCTAGTGGAATTTGGTATATTGAAACCCTCAGTCAAAGTTTACCAACATCAGTGATTCTTCCCGACGGAGAAATTGTCCCTTTTGAATTTGTACAAGACTATGACTAACTCTGAAAAAAATCGACAAAACAAAGCTCGTCGCTTACAAGAATTATCTCAACTTGCTCGCCAAAGATACTTAAATACAGGGGGTGATCCATTACATTCTGCCAATGACAAACACTTAACTAATGAAGAAAAAGAGGAATTTAAAACCTTATTATCTCAGGTTTTTGATCAGGAATATATCAATCGATATTTAGAGCAAAATCAACCACTTAAATCAAGGCAAAATCTTGGAGTTAGGGAAAAAGAATAGAATTAGCTGATAGCTGATAGCTGAAGGCTTATAAACTAGCCAGTTTTATCGAAGGTGCAAGATGTGAGTTATAGAAATATAGGAATAACCCCAAAAATTATAGTTTGCCTAACTCAATATGTTAACTGATATCTTGCACCAGTATAGAAAAACTTAAATTAGTCAGCAGTAAGCAGTAAGCAGTAAGCAGTAAGCAGTCAGCGTTCGGCTTTCATCTCTTAGCTGAAAGCGTTAAGCTTATGTTTAATCTCACTCACAGCATAAGATAGAGATTGATATTTTTCCACCTGTAAATTTTCCGTTGATGGCTCAAGAATTCTAAAGTCATCTTGTATTACTTTTTAATAACTAATAGCGTGTGATAAGAATTACTGTTTTTTGTGAGAATAGTCACGGCTATATTTGCGGAACTATCTCATCATTATATTTACTGAGTACGTAAAAAATTTTTTTAATTAGAATGTTGTCTAAAACACGTTTATCCTTTTTGCAAAAACTATCTGTCATAACAGCAAATATTGCTATTTTTAGCGTTGGGATGACTTCTGATACCATAGCAGCTTCATTGTCTGATTTTATCTTTGTTGTTGATGAATCAGGATCTTTGGCAGGTGAACATGCCTGGTTGGAAGCTTCTCAAAAAGTCTGGGGGGACTCGCCGAAAGTTAGGGGACAAAGA
>NZ_JARVCN010000028.1:0-15212 GCF_038442745.1 Crocosphaera sp. Alani8 | reverse complement strand
CTTTGTCCCCTAACTTTCGGCGAGTCCCCCCAGACTTTTTGAGAAGCTTCAATTACCCGCTATTCTCAGATGGTTTACTGCAGACATCGGCTATCACAATATTCATCATCTTTCTGAAAGAATTCCCAATTATCATCTTGCAGCCTGTCATCGTGAAAATAGTCATCTGCTCTCAGATGTGAAGACCCTACGAATGAGAGATTTGCTGGACTGTTCCCAGTTCCTTTTATGGGATGCTGCCTCAAACCGTTTGGTTTCGATCCCGAAAGGATCAGCGTTGCGGTGCGCATCCTTTCGTCAATCGACTGAGGCGATTTTGAAAACCTCAAACCGAAAATAAGTTGTTACACCTGATCGTTAAAATGCAACCTGACAATATTCAAGATTGGCAACAAACTTTCATCAAAACTAACTTTTTTGTTCTGGTTTTTAGGGTTTTAATACAATGATTATCGGCAATAGATTCGAGATACTTTTAACAATTGATTCATATTGATAAACTTTTTAGTTCATTACCCATCAAAAGGGTGATCGTGGCCAAACTTTTATAGCGATATCAGCTAAGTGTTTCCCCCTTTCTTTAATCTCATCAAAATTCCAGTCATTAATATCACGAAAATACCTATTAAGATACAAGTTACTATCTTTTAAACATTCTCGTTTATCAGAATAGGGTTTATTAGATAATTCTGAATTATAAGCAGTAAGTGTTAAATTCCCCAATGTATGAAGCCAAGTTTTATAATTTCTTGCATTTTGTTCACCTAATGTTTTTTTCCATTTAGCACTAAGAGTTTGAGGCATAATATGTTCAACAGTCAATTTTGAAATATCAACAGTTTCTTTCCCTTGACTTTTTTCTAATTTTTCTAGAATAAATTGAGTTCTTTCTGCTGTTTTTGGGCTGTAAATACTATGTTTGAAAACTCCTTTTCTAAACTCTTCATCTGTTGGCCATCTTTTCTGATTTTCAAACCTATTGAGGATTTTATATAATCTTTGAACAATATTACCGTTATTTTCTTTTTGTATATCTTTATATAAATTATTAAAAATTCCACCCAATACTCTTGTAGATACTCCTGAAAATAAACGACGAACAAAATAGGATTCTAGATAAATTAATATCTTCTCAAATTCATCTTTTGAGATTTCACTATTTTGATAATTATGATATACATTCAATAGAAAAATATGTGATGTTGTGAAATCTAATTTCTTTAAGCTATTAAAATAGTTTTTTAGCAGAGAATTAGATTCTTCTGTTTCAGGAAAATTTAAACACTCATAATAGTGAGAAAATTTCACTAATGATTCCAATTCTTCTTGTAATCCATAGGAAGAATTATCAATTTTTTTCTTAAGTGATTGATAAATATTATTTTTAGAAACGGATTTACCATCTTTTCTTAAATAGAACCAAAAAGCGTTAGTTAATTCGCCAGAATATTTCTCACCTGCTTGTTCTTTAAATCTATTTTCAAGAGGTAACCATAAGCGATTATATTGTCTTTCCTTTTCCGGAGTTTCAACAGGTAATTTCATAAATATATAGTTACGAACTAGATCAGCTTGAGTTAATTCTTCTCCTTTATTATTTAAGCTTTCAAAAATCAAATAAGGGTTATCATCTTTACCAGATGTAATATTAACAACAATTAATTTCTCAAGAATAATATTTTTAATTTTTTCACAAAAATCTGCTTTTTCTTTGTCAAGTTTTTTGATGAAATATTGATAAGCTTCAGTTATTTTTCCGTTAGCTTCATCTGAATTAATTTCTAAATGAATAATGGCTTTATAAGAGTTGCGATCTGCTTGGGTAGGTAAAACTTTAAAATAATCATCATTATCTTGAAACTTATTAATTAAAAAATATTCATGCAATTGTTCTGAAAATCTTGAATTTGCGTCTTTTAATTTATCTCTTAAACTTGCTAGCAAAATACTTAAAGTGGTTAAACGCTGTTGACCATCAATAATAAGAAATGATGAAATTCCATCAGCAGTGGCAGATATTGATTGTGTAACAATTGGACCTAAAAAATAACTTCCCTCAACATCCCCATCATAAATACTCATTAAATCATCCCAAAGGGTATCCCAGTTATTTTTTTTCCAAGAATAAGGTCTTTGAAAAAGAGGAACTTGAAACTGTTTTGTCCCTTCCAAGAGATTACGAATACTGGTTTCAGAAGCTTTCATTTTGTTACTATTGATTTGACCTAACTCTTATTAGGGTTCCCAGAAATTACAGAAAAATAACAAAAAAATCTTACTGCATTCTATCAATAGTTCGATACTGTATCGCCTCAGCAACATGATAACTTTTAACCGCATCATCATCAGCGAGATCCGCAATAGTACGAGACACCTTTAACACCCGATCCATCGCCCTTGCAGATAACCCTAACTTATTGATCGCCCCTTCTAATAAGTTACGACTAGAATCATCCAACTCACAAAAACGCCGTAAATGGGGGGTTTGCATCTGTGCATTACAACTTACCGAAGGATCTTCCTTAAAACGATATTGAGCGCGATCGCGGGCTAATTTTACCCTCTCTCTAATACTATCCGATCCCTCCCCTGTGACCTGTTGCGTCATTTCTTCGGGTTTAAGACGGTTAACCGCCACCTGTAAATCAATTCTATCCATCAATGGACCCGATAACTTTGCCCAATATTGTTCCCGTTGACGGGGGGAACAGGTGCAGCGTTGGATGGGATCGCCGAAATATCCGCAGGGACAAGGGTTGGTACTCGCTACCAGGGTAAACTGTGAAGGGTATGTTACCGACTGACGAGTACGAGAAATAGAAACGTAACCATCCTCCAATGGTTGACGAAGAAACTCCAAAACATTGCGCTTAAACTCAGTTAATTCGTCTAAAAATAAGATACCGTGATGGGATAACGAAATTTCTCCAGGTTTGGGATAACTACCACCCCCCACTAAACTAGGACCGGACGCAGAATGGTGAGGACTGCGAAAAGGACGATCTTCTATCAAAGATCCCTTATTTTTCAGTAAACCAGCCACAGAATAGACCTGAGACACTTCTAACGCCTCAGAGAAAGACAAAGGGGGTAAAATTCCAGGTAAACGTTTGGCTAACATGGTTTTTCCGCTGCCAGGAGGTCCCACCAAAATTAGGTTATGTCCCCCCGATGCCGCTATTTCCAAGGCGCGACGGGCGTGGGTTTGGCCTTTAACATCCTTGAGATCCAGGGGAAAAATAGGGACTGAGTGATTCTTTTTCGAGGGTTGATAGGTGACAGGTTGATAGTTTTGGGGTTGACAGAGGAAGTCAGCAACATCGGAAAGGTGCTGGAAACCATAAACCGCTAAATCTTTGACCACGGCTGCTTCTTGGGCGTTATCCATCGGTACCACTAACCCTTTAATCCCTAGCTGTTGCGCTTTAGCAGCGATGGGTAAAACGCCAGCAACAGGGCGCAAACTGCCATCAAGGGATAATTCCCCTAAAAACAAATAATCCCCCAATAAATGGGCATCAACTTGCTCTGAGGCGGTTAACACACCCACACTGATGGGTAAGTCAAACGAAGGGCCTTCTTTACGTAAGTCAGCCGGAGCTAAGTTAATAATTATTTTTCGCACGGGAAAGGCAAAACCTGAATTCTTAATGGCTGCTTTTACTCTTTCCCTGGATTCTTGTACGGCAGTGTCTGGTAATCCCACAATTGTAATAGCAGGAAGTCCACCGGCTACATCCACTTCTACCCCAACTTTCACCGCATCAATACCCACTAATGAAGCACACCAAACCCTGGCTAACATTTCACTTTCCTATGACTTGATTGTTTGTTTTGTTTAGTATTCCCAGAAATTGGGGAAAAATTAGCCCTCCCTTGACAATCAGTTACCAGTGAACAGTGAACAGTTCTAAGGAATATCTAGTCAGAAAATCCCATTAATAGTTCAAATGATAATTGCTCTCAATGTATAATGATAGTCGTCATTTTAGGGAACGAGTTTGCCATTAGACGTTATGAGTTCTACTACTGAATATCTCTCCTTAGTCCATCGTCCTCGTCGCCTCCGTCGTACTCCATCCTTGCGTAGTATGGTACGGGAAACCCAATTAACAGTTAATGATCTGATTTATCCTGTATTTGTAATGGAGGGAGAAAATCAACAAGAAGAAATCTCTTCAATGCCAGGAATCTATCGTTATACCCTAGATTTACTGCTGAAAGAAATAGCCGAGGCTGCTGGTTTAGGAATCAATGCGATCGCACTTTTTCCCCTCATTGCTACGGATAAAAAAGATAATGCAGGAACAGAAAGCTATAATCCTGATGGTTTAGTACAGCGCACTGTCAGAGCAATTAAACAAGAAATTCCTGAAATTACCGTCATTACTGATGTAGCACTTGATCCTTTTTCTACCTACGGTCATGATGGCATAGTCGAAGATGGCATAATTCTCAACGACGAAACCGTAGAAGTGTTGGTCAAGCAATCCATTTCTCAAGCAGAAGCAGGGGCAGATATAGTAGCCCCTTCCGATATGATGGACGGGAGAATAGGGGCAATTCGCAAAGGTTTAGATGCGGCTGGTTACTTTGACGTGGGAATCTTAGCTTATTCGGCTAAATATGCCTCGGCTTATTATGGACCTTTTCGCGATGCTTTAGAATCTGCCCCCCAATTTGGGGATAAACAAACCTATCAAATGAATCCGGCTAATAGTCGAGAAGCTATCAAAGAAGTGGCTTTGGACATTGCTGAAGGTGCGGATATCGTTATGGTTAAACCGGCTTTAGCTTATCTCGACATTATTTGTCGCATCAAGGAATATACCAACTTACCTGTTGCTGCTTATAACGTCAGTGGTGAATATGCGATGGTTAAAGCGGCTGCCCAAAAAGGTTGGATTGATGAAAAGAAAGTCGTTTTAGAAACCCTTACCAGTATGAAACGGGCAGGGGCAGACTTAATTTTGACTTATTTTGCCAAACAAGTCGCTTTGATGTTGCAGTAAGGGTAGCTTTAATCTTTATATAAAAGGATTGTAATAATCAATATTACATCGCATAATATCCTTAGTGTTTAGGGTTACTAAACAATTATGCACCTTTGCTGTAGCTGCAAGTAGCCCATCGACAGTAGAGATAGGATCGGGTACATTCATTTTCCCTCAAGTTTCGGCAATTTCTTGAGTTATGGGAAAAATCCGATTGCTGTATTCTTGAATAATTGTTTTGAGCCAGACATCTAAATTTGACGCGGCATCAGGATCGCGTCTTCTAATCAATTCAACACCACAACGGAGTTCACCAACTACTAACACACTCAAATAAATTTCTTGTTCGTCAATCGTTGTATACCAATTTCTAACGCCTAAATTACAGCGATTTTTCTTTCGTAGTTCGGAGATAACATTCGTATCGAGCAAATATTTGGTCACAGTGAAATTTCTCTAGAATTGTCTCTAACACGGTTAAAATCCTCATCTTCGCCCACATCAGGCATAGCAAGAAGTAACTCTTTAAGAGAATTTTCTGCGGTTTTTTCTTCAAACACGCTGGTTAAAATTGAATCTAGTTCTGATTCGAGCGATCGCCCATGAATTGCTGCTCTTTGTTTTAGGCGATCGCGATTATCTTTGCTTAAATCGTTAAGGTTTATACTGGTCATGGTTGATCGTATATTGAGAGTGAATATTATTTTACTCGATATACAACTTTCAGATTGAAGATCCCATATCGCAACTTTTGTATATTGATCATTAACGATCACAACAAAGCGATCGCTAGAATCGATCATGGCATTAACATAAGATTTATCTGTACGAGAAAAAGTCTTAGTTTCACATTTAATATCCCATAATTGAAAATTATTCTGTATTTTCTAATTGTGTTGTTAGCAAATTTATTTTTAGCTTTTGTAACCAAGGTAACTTATGGTTAATTTGTCCAGCATCTTTAATTTTGTTAATTAGTGCATCGTATGTTCTAATTTGAAGATGAGGATTATTCCGATTATGTCTGCGTTTTAAATTTCTTTTTTGCTCATTATTTTTAAACTCTTTTCCTCTTCCAATAAGTAATATCCCTTTAGGTTCTGTAAATGAGTCGATTCCGTATGTATCTCTAATTGCTCCTTGATTGATAGTGCAGTAATCAATATATCTAGTAAGTTGATTTACTCCTTTGTTTGCTGCACCGCTAAATCTAAAATCTCCATTTTTGTCTTCAATCCAAATATTTTCATTTGCTCCTTTTAATTCTAATATCCACCACGTCACTCCATCTGAATTATCACCTGCAAATAAATAATCTGGTTTTAAGCCTTTATTTTGTCCAACACGAGGTTTAATTAGTTGTTGAGGAAGAATCCAAGCACCATGATGTCCTGTCCAGAAAAAAACTGAAATAAATGCTAATATAGATAGGTTTTTACTCAAAAAATCATCAATTTCTGTTTCGTCTGAATTTTTAATTATTAGTGATAAAAACTGGTCTACTTGCTTTGACGTTATGTCATATGGATCGACTTTGAATTCATCAGGTGGATAAATGCTCATAATAAATTTTCAAAGTAAAAGAAAATGATTTTAATAACGAAGTTCATCGATCGCATCATTTAACCTGTCTGCATTATTTTTACTAGATAATAGATGAAAAGTTGCCTCGTAAGCTTTAAAGTCATCTAAACTCATTACTACTACCGAGGCTGCATTTTGCCTAGTAACGATTAACGGAACGCGATCTACTTCAATTTTGTTGAGATATCCAGCCAGCTTTTGCCTAAATTCCGTATAGGTAACAGTATCCATAGTTGAGTCGTTTCTGTGTGTACATATAATTGTAGATATAGTGAACTGGATTTAGCAATAGAAGGTAATCGGCGATCTCGCAGAGATCCGCGAAGCGGTGCGCTTTAGTTTAAATTCTCTAACAATACTATTCTGATTTTTGGATATAATGATAATCGTTATCGAAGAATCTCGTTATGATTATTGCTGTTGCTAGTCCCCCAGGTGCGGGCAAAACTCAGTGGATTGATGAACAAATAGCCCAAACTAATGAAACTGTAGGCTATTTCAGTCCTGAAACCCATTCTATCCCTATTGATGCAATTTATCTTCAAAGTAAGCATCCTCAATTGAAGCTTTATCAGACAGCAGAAGAAGTTGCATTCAGCAACACTATTACTTATGTTGAAATTCCCTGGTATTTAGATTTAGCAGGAATTGAATCTTTACTGCAAACGGTTAATTCTCATCGAGTCGCTATCATTCCAGATGATACAGATAATACAGAACTAAAGACTTGGGGCGATGAAATTATTCCCAGAACTCACATAACTAACCCAACCACAGCTTTACAGATTCATAGAGGCGTTCTGACAGGAGAAATCCTAGATTTTGAGAGTTTAGCTACTTTTTGGCTGGAACTCATCCAAGGTGCTTATGGTGAGGTGTTTCGGGTAAAGGGAATATTCGATTTAGCAGACGGACAAATTTATTATGGTGATTTTAGATCGGGAAAATCGGAATTAGAATTGACACCCTTAAATTTACCCCGTTGGTTAAACGGTAAACCAGATCGTTTTAGTGGTTTTGAAATAGTGGGTAGTAATTTAGATAAAGCTGAAATTTTTCAGACTGTCCGAGA
This sequence comes from Crocosphaera sp. Alani8, assembly GCF_038442745.1. Taxonomy (NCBI): domain Bacteria; kingdom Bacillati; phylum Cyanobacteriota; class Cyanophyceae; order Chroococcales; family Aphanothecaceae; genus Crocosphaera; species Crocosphaera sp. Alani8. The sequence goes on along the minus strand of NZ_JARVCN010000028.1, from coordinate 7,562 downwards.
TTGCTGCGTTCCCGAAGACGCTGTTAATTATTACCAAGAACAAGTCAAAGAATCTTTAGCAACTGAATTAGAGGCAGTATGAAAATAGCAGTAATATCGGATATACATGGTAACTATGAAGCTTTAGATGCAGTTTTACTAGACATTGACCAACAAAAAGCGGAAAAGATTTATTGTCTTGGGGATTTAGTGGGTTATGGTCCTTTTCCCAATGCTGTTACCGCACAAATTCGTTCTTTAGATATTCCCACTGTACAAGGTTGTTGGGATGAAGATATTGTGGAGGGACTCAACTCCTGTGAATGTAGTTATCCTTCTCTATTAGCGGAAAAAAGAGGTGTGATCGCCCACGAATGGACAAATAAGCACGTCCATCCAGAAGTTCTGGAATATTTAGCCCAACTACCCCATACTTATAAGGAGGGTAATCTCTGTTTCGCCCATGGTAGTCCTCATAGCAACCACGAATATTTGTTACCGGAAATGGATGCTTTTACTGCTTTAGAAAGAGTTCTTGCCAGTGATGCAGAGATATTATTTTGCGGACATACCCATGTTCCCTATGTTCGCACCCTAGATGCTGGACAATTACAGGTAAGTGTTCATCAACCTAATAAAAAGGAACAAGCTACTGTTAGTTTTAATACTCCCTTGAGACGAATTATCAATGTCGGTTCCGTAGGAGAACCCCGTCATGGTCGTCCTAATGCTACTTATGTGATCTATGATACGGAGACACAAGAGGTAGACTTACGGGAAGTGGAGTATGACTATAAAATAACCTGCAAAGCTATTTTAGATGCTGGTTTGCCCCCGATTTTTGCTTGGCGTTTGGCTAGAGGTTTGGAGTTTGCCGAAAAAGCTGACGATCCAACTCATGTTTGCGAAAGGTAAATAGTTTTGTTTGCGTTCACCAAGTGAAATCATTGCTAAATGAGAAGCTTTTGAAGATTAGGGGAATACTTAGTCTAGAAGTTAATTTATGTAGCAATTGATCAACAATACCGTAAGCAAACCTAAAAGGCATAGTCAGAGAACTGAAAAACTAGCACGCTCACTTGAAGCAAAACAAATATATGAATGGTTAGTGACAATTGGATATTTTCCTGAAGCTTATGTCTTACCTCCTTGTTTTTCTGTGGAAAAACATCCGCCCTATGGTACACACTATTTCCCTATCAACAATAACAAATATAAGCCTGATATTTCTCAAGTATGCGAGCTACATTTCCCAAAATCAGAACTAACAGATAGAACTTTTGGTATTATCGATCCCAAAATTCATAATGATATAGCTTTTGAATTTGCTCAAAACTGGCATGTATTACTAGATATATTATTTAATCCTGACAAGCATATATATTCATATAGTTTTCCAATTCCTCTTGATGCCTCTAATCAAGGACATTTAGGTAAATTAAGATCGGGAAGAATGATATATGAATATTTAGAAATGGCGGAAAATGATTTAGTTGAAGAAGCTTATAGATATAAATATATAATTCAAACTGATATTAAAAATTTTTATCCATCTATATATACACATAGTATTGCTTGGGCATTTCATACTAAAGTAACAATTCGCTCAGATAATAATCGCTTTAATAATCAATTACTAGGAAATAGACTAGATAAACTATTCCAAAATGCAAATGATGGTTGTACTAATGGACTGCCGATCGGTCCAGTTGTATCAGATTTAATTTCTGAGGTTATTCTATCAGCAATCGATAGAGAGATTTCGAAAAAAGTTGATCAGTATGATATTTTGGCTTTACGTTTTAAGGATGATTATCGTTTTCTGTGTAAATCTAAAAATGATTGTCGAAAAATCATTAAAACATTACAGCAAGAGCTAAAAGGATTTAATCTCCTTCTAAATGAAGATAAGACAAGAATCAAGGAATTACCTGAAGGTATTTTTAGAGAATGGGTTTCAAAATATCACCAGATATCCCCAAGAAAAGGTAAAAAGCTTTCTTTTAAACAATTCAAGGAATTTTATTTAGGAGTTCTCAATATTGATAAAGAACATCCCGGTACAGGGATTATGGATCGATTTATTGCTGATTTGACAGATAAAGAATACAAACCACTTATATCAACTGAACCGAAATGTTTAACCAAGTCCATTAGTTTATTACTATTACTGGCAGAGCGTAGAATAAAAACTTTTCCTAAGATTTTAGGTTTAATAGAATCTATGATGTTTCAATCAAATAGACAAGATACTAGAGATTTAATTGAAAAACATTTAAAATTAATGTTAAAGAACTTGAAAGGTAATTCTGAAGAAAATAGATATTTAATTTCTTGGATTTTATATTTTTTAAAAAGCAATAATTTTACTGTTCGAGGTATGCGTAATTTTAATCATTCTATTCTTGACTCAATAAAATCAAATAGAAATCTATTGTTTAATAACTGTACAGATTTCAAACTACATCGTAATATATCAAAAACAAAAGCAAAGGGTAGTTTATTATATCATCTGGATATATTTAGACCTTAAATATAAATTAAGTTTTGTTCTAAATAACTAGAATATCAAAGTGCGATATTAGAGGATTTGAGGGAAAGCTTTTCCAACTATATAATTATCCATCGTTGATAATATCTTCCAAGCTGTATTTTCGTTCTTGAGGAAAGCGATCGCCGTTGATACTACTCTTGGTTTTTTTAACAGCAGCTTGATATGCTCTACTATAGAGAAAGTCTAAACGTTGAGCGAGATGCTTGCGTAAATTAGTCGTTAACTTATTGTTAATTTGTAGTCTGAATCCTGTTATTTCCGCTTCCCAATAATTGCGATTCCACTCCGATTCTTCGTACCAGTATTCAATTAGTAACAGATGAAGCATAATTAAGTAGGCAAATTGCTCCACTGATGACTTTTCACATCTTACCAATGCTTCTATCTCGTCAACTAAATTATCGATGTCTAAATGTTGAAAATTGCGATCGCGCAATAATTGTGCTTGCTCCAATAGCCAGGAATCATATTCTGTATCAATGTTATGTTTTAACATAATTCCTAAGACTTTAAAATTTAGCTGTTAGTCTTATTTTACTGTGCGATCTAGTCATGTTGATTATTATTTTCTCAAACCATAATGGGATCGCTCAATTTTTAGGAGTCTTACTGTTGCACAATAGTTAAAACGACCTCCAGTCAGGATGCTTCCAACGTGCATAAGAGCATTTTTGTCTGGCTTTTTTAAATCCCAGTTTCTTTGCTACTTTTTCTAGTTCCTTGACTTTAGCTGGCATTAGCAACAAGCAATTCTACATCTTGAGGAAAAGAACGGTTCATTTCTTGATATTCTTCTAATATCATGGCGAAAACATTATCTATTTCTGCTCGTGCTGCTTCTGAAGTTTCACCCCAGGCGTGACACCCTTGAATAGCAGGAACATAAGCAACAAACGTATTATTGTCATCAGGACGAATAACAATTGTGTAATCTTCCAGGGACTTCATTGGTTACTCAATTTGTTCAAATACATCTTTTATTGTAGACAATAAATTAGCGATCGCTCAAGACTGATAACCTGAGTGCGATATCAGCAAATTTATAGAGAACTTGCAAAAATCAGCACTCTCAAACACCCATTATTTCCTAACAAAAGACTCAACTCCTAACACCGAACTCAGTTGAGATAGTTCTTTCTCCTCCCTAACCCGTTGGATTATTGTGCTTGATATGCTCTGTAAATCGTCTCAAAACTCCGTTAATGAAACGATAACCGTCATCGTCAGAATAGCGTTTTGCTAGTTCTACTGCTTCGTTGATGGCTACCTTTTCAGGAACCTTCAGAAACAAAATCTCTGCCACAGCAATTCTTAGCATATCTTGGTCGATTTTGGCTAAACGCTTCAGTTGCCAATCTTTTAAAACTGTTTCTAGTTGTTGATCGATTTCTTTTTTCCGTCGAGCAACAGTTGAGATTAGTTCCATTGCGTACTCTCGTACTTCGTATTGAGTTGCTAATTGAATGATCTCGGGGAATTCTACGGCATTGGCTAAGCGATTAATGGCTTTTTGTGTTAGGGTTAGAGCGTCCTCAATCATGGTTTTAGAACTCTCTAGGGTTGTAGCACGGGTTTCGTATTGGAATAGTTGATTATGTCCCCTTTTTACCTCTGCGGAAGCAGTCTCTAGGGTATCCTGTACCTCGCTGGTGAGGGTACGAATGGCGGCTAGGGTAAGAGCATCTAACTCAACTTGTTCGAGTTTTTCTGGTTTGCCTTTGATTTGACTGAGACTTAACAGAGCTAGTTCGCGGGCAATATGACGGGGTTGCTGACGGGGAGGCATAAGCGGTTAAAGAACTATAATTGTTGGATTAGAGACGGTTAATCTGAGTTCGAGGGTAGAATTTACACAAGCCAGAATTTTCAAATTTGAGTAATCTCGGTCACAAAATTGTAACTCTCTAACTGGGACCGAGTTCGATATGTTTGAATTTATACAGAATTTGCCAAAACCAGCAGTCTCAAACTCCTACTATCTCCTCAAAAAAGACTCAACTCCTAACACCAAACTCAGGTTAACTGGGGTTCGTTATTTGCTTATTTCCCTGTTATTTAGTGCTGTCTTCTTCTGCGAATAAAGAATGATTTTGGGGTGGTGTTACGGAAAAGTCCACGCTAACGGGACTATTTTTCTTAGACTGAGATAGTTGAGGAACTGCAGGCGGAACATTGGGACTGACAATACCTCCAGAGATTAGCACTTTGAAAGCATCTTCGATGGAAATGGGTAAATTAATCACATCATCAGCGGCAATAATCGCGTACCATCCTGATGTTGGGTTGGGAGTAGTGGGGATAAACACATTCAACATCGGTTTCTCTAAGTGGGTTTGTAAAGATGGACTGAGGGTTCCCGTAACAAACCCTAAACTCCAAACCCCTCGACGAGGATATTCCACCATAACGACGCGCCGAAATTTGGTCTTGGAGTCTTGGAAGAGGGTTTCTAGTATCTGTTTTAAGGTTTTATAAACCGCTCCTGCTAGGGGAATGGATTGTAAAATCCTTTCTCCTACGTCCAATAGCCATCTACCAGCAATGTTACGAGCCATTAGACCAGTAACTAAGATAAATAGCAATGGTACAGCTAAGCCAACAGTGAGATTGAGAACATAGCTTAAAATAGGGTCAAGGCCGTCGAAAGGGTTGAGTTGCTTGGGAATTTGGGTTAAAAGATTGATTACCCAAGTGGCTATGGTAATAGTTAGCCAGATGGTGGTTGCTAGGGGTATAACTACCAAGAGGCCGGCAATTAAATCATTTTTTAAATCTTGTCTAAAACGTTGCAGCACAGAGTACCAACTCTCCACTCAGATAATACTGATGATTACAAGGATGATTTTGCTAGATTAGATAATCTGGTATCAATTCTAACAGAAACCTCGCTTATAAGTTATGGGTTATCTGAGTATTTATTCAGGATTAATAGTGGGAACCAGGCTGATTTCAGTAAAAAAATTGGCTCGGATGCTTTTTCCTCAGTTAGACTTAGCCTTTGCTCCTTGGGTATCGATAGCTAAAGAGCGCACATCTGCTGTGATTTCTAGTTGCGCCCAAGCATTTTTCATGGCCTTTTCCACGGATTGAATCTGCTCGGGGTTGGTTAGGGACAATAAAGTGGGTCCGGCTCCACTTATGACCATACCATAGGCACCTGCTTTGATGGCCTGTTCTTGGACAAATTCGTAGCCTTCGATCAATCCTTTTCGATAGGGTTGATGGATTTTATCAGTCATAGCTTTGTTTAACCATTTTCCATCACCCATAGCCAATGCCCTAATCAACAAGCCCATCCGTGCTACGTTATAGATGGCATCAGCGCGGGGTAAGGTTTTTGGTAACACTGCTCTGGCTTCTTCTGTGGATAGCTCAAAGTTTGGTATGGCCACTATGGGAATGATATCTGAGTGCCAAGGAATTTGACAAATTTCCCAGTTTTTGGGTTCTCCAACGGATAATTGACAGTTTCCTAAGAGAGCGGGAACTACATTATCTGGATGTCCTTCTATTTCAATGGCTAATTCTATTATTTCTGCTATGGAAAGAGGTTGATTGACTAAGGTGTTTGCACCCAATAGCCCACCAACAATGGCGGTTGCAGAGCTTCCTAACCCTCTGGCGAGGGGAACCCCTAGTTTGATGTCAATGGCTATTTTGGGGGCTGTTTTGTTGAGATGGTGGTATAAATGGGTAAAGGCTCGATAAATTAGGTTACTGCGATCGCCTTTGATGCGATGGGCTTCGCTTCCTGTTACTGTGATAGTTAGGTCATTATCGGCTTCTGGGTTCTCAGTGAAGTTAAATTGATTGTAGAGGGTGAGGGCTGCGCCAATACAGTCGAAACCGGGGCCAATATTGGCGGTTGTTGCAGGAACCGTGACGGTAACACTAGACATATTAGGGCAATTATTGTTTAATTTTCTCGGTTTATTCTATCGATCTACGAGCCTGTTGTCACTTTTTTGCAAGTATGGCAATTCTTCTACTTGTAAGGTATGTAAGTAATTACTTTTGACGAGATTCTTTCCATTTGTCATAATCTTCTTGCGTTTTCATTAAAATCATTCCTGCTTTTTTCGGGTCAAAACCATCAGGAAAAACAGTTCCACAATCATTGTTAGAACACCATATAGTTGATTCTGAATCAGTATAAATTGCTCCTGATAGATCAGTTTCAACTAAATTAGTATTTTCTAGATTAGCTCTAACTAAATTAGCATTTCCTAAATTAGCTTCTTGTAAATTAGCTCCAAGTAAATCAGCATTTTCTAAATTAGCTTCTCTTAAATCGGCATTTTTTAGATAACCTCCTAAATCAGCATTTTCTAGATGCGCTTCAAGTAAATAAGCATCTTGTAGATTGGAATTACTTAAATTAGCTCCACACAATTTAACGTTATGAAGATAAGCTTTTGGTGCAGATAAACCGCTTAAACTTTGTCTTGGAAATCGATAACCTAAAAGCAATGTTCGTTTACATTGATTACTCCATTGATCCCAGTACCAATATTCTTTAGTGAACCCTATTAATGGTAATTTTAATGGTCGATAATTGAGAAATTCTAACGCTTCAATTCGTCCGCCACTTCCTGACTGTCCCTCAGCACTGGTAATAGTTTGCCAAGCAGAAAATACCTCAGCATTACGACGAGAATCTTCTGTAAAAATAAAACTAATAACACCAATAACAATAGCTAAATTTCCAACTCTTCCTAAAATATCAAAAAATGCCTGTTTATCTGTCCATGCTAACCCTGGTTCTAATATTTTCTTCTCTAGTAAATAGTAGGGTTGCCCCACAATAAAATAAAAAGGTTTATAAGCAAGTGGTAATCTTTTTAGCTTGATTTTTTGCTTTGCTTTCTCCCAGTAGTAATCTTCATAATAATCAGACTTATCCGATGGGTTTCCATTTTTTTTCCAAAGTTCATAAGTCATTAATCTAATTTCTATTTCTCTTTCTGCTTGTTGAAAATATAGCATTTCCCATACTCATGAGGTACACTGGGAGGAAACTATTTAATGC
>NZ_JARVCN010000027.1:0-15365 GCF_038442745.1 Crocosphaera sp. Alani8 | reverse complement strand
ATCTTTGTCCCCTAACTTTCGGCGAGTCCCCCCAGACTTTTTGAGAAGCTTCCTCCAACAATTGCTGATTTTTTTCTTTTTCTAATTCTTCCTCTTTAGTAATGATAGTCGATTCTTGTTGATTATATTTCACTAAAAATTGGTTAAAATTAGACAAAATTTGCTCTTTTGTTTCGGGAAATGTCTCTTGTGTCATAATTGTAATTTTCTCGGATGAAAATAGTGGAAATTCACATAACCTATGAGATGAGGTTTAGATCAATTTCCTTAATCTAAGTTGCATATTGACTTTTTAGTCAACAAACGCATGATGTACTGATATTGATTTTTTAGTCAAGTATCATTGAGAAAAAAGTTACCCAGGAGAAACCGTGAGTCAAAATTTTGGTCAAGTGATACGTCAAAGACGCAAAAAGAAGGGATATAGTCAAAGGGAGTTAGCCGAAAAGCTAGAGATAGATTTTACTTATTTATCCAAGTTAGAAAACGAAAGGGCTAAATATCCTCCCAAGGAGGAGGTTATTAGAAACTTAGCTACTTATTTAGACTTAGATGCAGACGAGTTAATCTTTCTTGCAGGGAAACTTCCCGAAGACAACGAGGACTTTTTGCGAGAACACTATAAAAGTATGCCCACTTTGTTCAGAAGAATGAAAGAAAATCCCAAATTTGCAGAAAAAATCTTCAATCAAGCCATAGAAGAGGATAAGGAGGGATAATTGTGCAAATATTTAAGCCATTTCGTTTTATTCCCAAAAAAACAATCGAACAAGAAACCATTAAAATTTTACAGGAGATGGAAAAAACCCCAAACTACCGCTTAAAATTTCCCATAGATACCAGTCGGGTAGCAGAATTTTTAGGATTGGATGTGGTTTGGGATGCTATTCCTAACGACGAAAAGGGGATGATTGCTGCGAAGATTTTGCCCTTAGAAAAGTTAATTGAAGTCAACGAATTAATTCCCCAATTAAGGGGGGGTTTTGGAGAATCTACTATTGCCCACGAAATTGGACATTGGGCGTTGCATATCGATCAAGATGTTGTAAAAAAATGTTTGTCGATGGAAAACACTATCATTAAAGTTGAACCTTTATTATGCCGTAACGAAGTTAAGTTAAAAGGAATTGAATGGCAAGCACAATATTTTGCAACTTGCTTATTGATGCCTCGTTTTAAATTAGAAGAAATCTCTAAAAATCGTGATTTAAGGCAGTGGAAAGAACTGTACAAAATTGCCGAAGAATTGGGAGTAACTATCTCTAATTTAGTTCATCGTTTAAAAGATTTAGGATGGATAGAATTTAAAGAAAAATCTCGTCACATTGAACTGAAAAGATACAATCTTGTGAAAAACCATTAATGCTTAATTAGATTTCTTTTTGATCTTTGAATAATAATTCAAAAATAGAAACAATCAACTTACTAAGGCAATTTCTCCCTTATTAATGCGCCAACAACGGTCAGAAATGGCTAGTAATTCATCGGGGTCGTGAGATACAATCAGTAAAGTCCAATGTTGCTTTAATTTAGATAAAAGCTTAGCCAACTGTTGTCGCATTGACCAATCTAAGCCGGCAGTGGGTTCATCTAGTAATAATAAATTGGGTTGACGAATCAATTGAACAGCTAGAGCTAAACGTCGTTGTTGCCCACCACTAAGACGATGGGGAGAAGTATTAAGAGGAATATCCTCCAAACCCACTTCTCCTAAAGCATTTCTAATATTTTCTGTGGTAATTTCTGGATGACCTAAGCGTAATTCTTCTAAAACATTGCTACCGCAAAAATGCCTTTCAGGAAACTGAAATACCAAGCCGCAGAGCTGTTGTAAATCTAAAAAATTTAATTCTTGATCCCGCCAAAAAATACGCCCTTTTGTTTGTTGGGCTAACCCTGCCAAAATTTCTAATAAAGTAGTTTTCCCCGAACCACTAGGACCCACTACCAGTCCCAATTCCTGTGACCCTAATTCTAAATTTGCAGCCTTTAAAATTGGTTCAACAGTTGCAGCAGGATGGTACATAACATCTTTAAGATATAACATTACTTAACCCCTAATTTTTGGAAATTTATATTAACAAATAAGTGTATCACCTGTTTCTTTTCTATTCTACATAAAAAACTACCATCAAAGTTGATGGTTAAGTTATTATGAGGAAGTGAACAGAACCATTAAATTCTAAATCCTATGTCAAATGATAACTTATCCCCTGCCATATCCCAAGAACCAAGGTATGAACCCGCTGCAGTGATTCCTGTTAAACGGGACTCATCTATTATTAACTGGTTAGAAGCAACGAATCGCCTAATTTATCGTGAACAAGAAGAGACAAAAAGTATCCTGGAAGAAGATGCAGAAATTTCCGATTTAATCGATGTCGATGACAACTACGATGACGACGACGATGATATCTCCCTAGAAGACGAAGATTAAGTCCTAGATAACTTTGAGGGGAACAATTCTGAAGTTTCCCCTTTCAACCCATTTAGTTGATGTTGAGCTTGTAATTGTATTTGAACTGCTGTGGTAGATGCAAAATTTTCTCCCGAAATATCCCTAAAAAAACCGTCAGGAAGTAACTTGTTAGTGTTATTAACGGTGTTATTGTTGCTTCTTGTCCTAGGTTTTGCTCAATTTTTTGGTCAATTGGCTGCTTTTAGCCAAACATTACTGCTTCCTTTGGGAATTTCCGCTGCCGTTACTGGTGTCATTGGTTATGGTGTTGTGCCTTTCTTGCGAAAGTTAAAAGCAGGGCAAGTGATTCAAGAAGACGGACCACAAACCCACCTCACCAAAGCAGGAACCCCAACTATGGGGGGAATCTTTTTTGTTCCCGTAGGCACTACAATCGCACTAATTGGTTCAAAATTAGCCCCATTTGTTATTGCAGTCTCCTTAGTTACTTTAGCCTATGGAATTATTGGCTGGATAGATGACTGGCAAATTTTACGGCAACAATCCAATAAGGGATTGACACCCCGTATGAAACTGATTTTACAAATTGCCATCGCTTCTGGTTTTTGTGTCTGGATGGCTTTAACCCAACCTTCCACCCTTACCGATGTTCTTCTACCAGGGGGTTTAGTTCTATCTTTAGGGGTTTTATTTTGGGGTTTAGCGGGATTCGTTCTGGTAGCGGAAAGTAACGCCACCAACCTCACCGATGGGGTAGACGGATTAGCCGGTGGAACCGCAGCTCTAGGATTTTTGGGATTGGGTATTTTAGTTGCCACTAATACACCAGAATTAGGTGTTTTTTGCGCTTGTATGAGCGGTAGTTGCTTGGGATTTGTGCTTCATAACCGTAACCCTGCTACTGTGTTTATGGGGGATACCGGTTCTTTAGCCTTGGGTGGTTCCTTGGCAGCAGTGGGAATCATCAGTGGCAATCTCTGGGCCTTATTTGTAGTTAGTGGCATTTTCTTCATCGAATCCCTATCAGTCATCGCCCAAGTTAGCTACTATAAAGCAACAAAAGGGCCCGACGGTGTAGGAAAAAGACTACTAAAAATGGCACCATTGCACCATCATTTAGAATTAAGCGGTTGGTCTGAAACCCAAATCGTTGGGGTTTTTTACTTAGTGAATGCAGGATTAGCCGCATTAGGGATTATTTCCTCGTTATAGGAAGTGAAACACTCCCAACCTTGACAGTAAACAGATCGGCTAAACCTCGCTCACGGTTTTATTGATCAAGACGATTATCGATCCATCGCTTGGCTTTGCGGATCGCTTCTTTGGAGGTTGAAGCATAGGGGACAGCAACCATAGTCCCCAAGGGATAGCTCACCCATACGCTATAAATTTCTTGCCCGTTGTCCTCCCCGCGATCGAGTTCAACACTGTAGCCGCGATAGGAAAAAGAAAGAATGATCTTCAGATAATCTGGGTCTGCAATAATCATAATTGATATGTTTTGAAAGGTGGGGTTTTCCAATACTTTTAGTATTCCCTTCTGAGAGGAAATAAAGATTAGGTAGTGATTCTCATGTTCATAAGTTCTATCTTGGCAAGTTAGTCTAAACTCCAGCAATAATAGGCAAACTCAGACCCTAAACCCTACACCTCTAATAGAAGGGAGATGGGAGATGATTGATGCAAGAGACTAATTAAACAAAAGCAAACTGATTAGAGTTTAAGTCTAAGTTATCGCTATTTTTCACAATAGCCACTAACTCATCCTCCATACCAGCAACCTTTAAAAAGATCCCCTGATCGTTACTACCAGAAGGAGAAACACCGATAGAGTAGTTATCAGCTATTCCGTGTAATTGAATGACATCTTGGGAAGAGTCAAACCCAGAAATGTCTAGGTAATCTTGTTGTCCGTAGACATCGTACAACGATTCTTGGGCATTCCCGACAACAAAAATGTCCCCATTCCCTGTCCGTGTCTGTTCAGGAACTAAACCAGTCAAAGAGTCACCTTTGAGGGAACCTGTTAAAGTCCCTGTTGCTTCGATCGCCAAAAAGTTAACATCCTCCGTAGTGTGATTAGTTTCGCTATCCACACTGGTATCTTCTTCTAACATGATTTGAACATCCCCGTTGCTCAAATTTTGATACCGTAATCCTGAAGGATCTGGACCATTATAACTACCAAAATTCCCCAGAAATTTAGGAGCCTCGTCAAAAGCGTTACCAAAATCTAGGGTGTACCAGTCTTGGTTAACGTTATTTCCTGTATTCCCTGCTATGAAAGCATTTCCATCCCATTCACCTGTTCCCGAAGAAATAGCTACCCAAGCAATAGTTTCTGCACCCCGTACATCATTAAAACTAGCCTGTTCTTCTTCTAAAGCCAGATCAAATCCATTCTGAGTGATGTTATTTTGACGAGTTCGTACAAAGGTAGCATCGTTATCCGTTTGAACTTGGGTTAAAACCACCGGAGCATCGGTAAAATCGTACTCGAAGGTTATATCATACCAATCGGAACGGGTAGTAGCATTGGTGGTGACAGTACCCACTTCAATAATTGTCCCATCGGACAATTCCCAGATACCTTCCTCTAGCACCAAGAAACTAAAGGTTTCTTCTGTATGGTTGCCATTGTGGGGATTTTGGTTGATTAAAGTGGTTTCTTGCACTTGAACAGAAAAGCGATCGCCTTGAATATCGGTAATTCTAGCTATAGAAGGGTCCGAACCATTATAAGATAAGGGTTGAGCAAAAATAACAGGGTTATTGAAATCATCCTCTAGAACAATGGTTTGATTTTCATGGTTTAAATCGGTGATTTGACCTATTTGAGCTACAATTTCATTATTATTTGGAGCATACGCCGATCCCGTTAGAGTTCCTGTTGCTTCGATCGCCAAAAAGTTAACATCCTCCGTAGTGTGATTAGTTTCGCTATCCACACTGGTATCTTCTTCTAACATGATTTGAACATCCCCGTTGCTCAAATTTTGATACCGTAATCCTGAAGGATCTGGACCATTATAACTACCAAAATTCCCCAGAAATTTAGGAGCCTCGTCAAAAGCGTTACCAAAATCTAGGGTGTACCAGTCTTGGTTAACGTTATTTCCTGTATTCCCTGCTATGAAAGCATTTCCATCCCATTCACCTGTTCCCGAAGAAATAGCTACCCAAGCAATAGTTTCTGCACCCCGTACATCATTAAAACTAGCCTGTTCTTCTTCTAAAGCCAGATCAAATCCATTCTGAGTGATGTTATTTTGACGAGTTCGTACAAAGGTAGCATCGTTATCCGTTTGAACTTGGGTTAAAACCACCGGAGCATCGGTAAAATCGTACTCGAAGGTTATATCATACCAATCGGAACGGGTAGTAGCATTGGTGGTGACAGTACCCACTTCAATAATTGTCCCATCGGACAATTCCCAGATACCTTCCTCTAGCACCAAGAAACTAAAGGTTTCTTCTGTATGGTTGCCATTGTGGGGATTTTGGTTGATTAAAGTGGTTTCTTGCACTTGAACAGAAAAGCGATCGCCTTGAATATCGGTAATTCTAGCTATAGAAGGGTCCGAACCATTATAAGATAAGGGTTGAGCAAAAATAACAGGGTTATTAAAGGTATGATCGAGAACGATTGTTTGACTCTGGTGGGTTAAGTCATTAATTTGACCCATTTGAGCAATAATGTCATTGTTAGGATCGGGATCAGGATCTGGGTTAGGATCGGGATCAGGATCTGGGTTAGGATCGGGATCTGGGTTGAGATTGCTATCAGTGTAAATAACTTGGATTTGATTGTTGGGGTTAGCGTAATAATTCACTAATTCAACAGAGCCATTGCCGCCTAAATTGATGATCAGGTTTTGACCACTTCGGGTTTCGTTTACTTGATTAGAAGCATAATCTAGCTTGAGGATATCTTCGGCTGTTCCATAATAGATTTTATCTTTTCTTGTGTTGCGATTCGGACTATAACCACTAATCTCATTGCTTGCATCGTTGAGATAAATTTTGTCATCACTTTTGGAGTTAATCAAGTTCTCTACTTCAAAACCATAAGCTATGGCAGTAGAATAAGAAGTGAATTGGTTAAATGTTCTACTAAGAAGCCCTCCACCTCTTAAATCAAGATGAAATCCACTATTTTGATGATTTAAGCCAGAAAAATCTAAGGTATCTTTCCCACCAGAGTCCCAAAGGGCTTGTTTGGTACGGTGGTTCGTTTCCAGCAGGGAAACCCCATTAACACTAACTTGATCGATGTATTCCCCAAAAACATAGGTAGTGTCTCCGTCGTTATGGGTTTTAGCCCCATACAATTGTTGTAAACCCGCTATATCGAGGGGCATAAAGATCCCTGCGGAGTTCCCTGTAAAACTATAAGTCATTACCGAATAATCAGTATTATCAAGGTTTTCAGGTAATACAGTGCCGCTAAAAGTGTGGGCGAGTCCCAGAGCATGGCCTAATTCATGCACTAAAGTCATGTAGCCATGTTTTCCAGGATCGTGTCGAAATCCGTTGGTATCCCCAAGGCGATCATAACTAGAGTTAAAATGGATATCCCCTGTGCGGCTTGAAAATCCAGGATAATAAGCGTATGCGTACTTTGGACCATCAGAGTTTTGAATACGAATCTGACCATAAGTATTGGGAGCAGTTTCATCAACTTCTACAAAGTCAATATCGATAACATTTTCTAACCAAGCAAATATATCTCTATAATTATTTTTCACTGCGTTACTAACTTCTTTTACGCCTGATTCACTGCCATAGTAGGAGTTAACAAAGTCATCATCTTCAAAGAAGCTATAGGTAACCACCCTATCTGGACCTGGATACCATTGACGACCAGATAAAACTGCCTCAATGGGCGGAGAAATTGTTTGAGAATTAGGGGAATTAGAGCCGTTTTCACCAGTGTTGTTATTATCAGCACTGTTATCGTTATGATCATGATTATGGTTATGATCATGATTATGGTTAGTATTGTCATCAAGGCAAGAACAAGAAGAGCACATTTTTATGATCTCGATCACAGCAATTAAATAAAATACTATAAAGATCAAATAAATTTGCCACTGTAATAAATACGTTTTTATGTATTTTTAATAAAATCAAAATATGAATTATTACTCACAGTGAATGCTGTTAGACAACATCACTGAAAATATTTTTTAATGTTTATTTTAAATAAAAATACAGAAAAATTATTAAATGAATAACCACAAATCATTCTCTCTAAATTTAATTAGAGTAGTTTTACATAAGTAAAATACTTTAAATCGTTTTTTTGTTCTCTATTTTGCAAATTGCTGCAATTTATACGAAGTAAAACGAAGAAAATTTATCTGTAATTTTTTTAAATTCTGAGTAACTGAAATTTCTCTGAAAGCATTAGTTACTCGATCATTATTATCGAGAAATTTCCGAAATATTACCTTGAGTTAATTGGGTAATAATATCTAAACAATAGTCTTGAGAACCACGATCGCAACGTAACCACGCGAGATATTCCTTATTACCAGCAGGTCCGGTGATTGGAGAAGGGGTTAAACCGCAACATAACCACCCTAGATGATAAGATGTCTGTAAAACATGATAAATAGCTTGACTTTGATCGCAAGGATTTTTAACTACGCCTTTTTTACCGACGCGCGATCGCCCTACTTCAAATTGGGGTTTGATCAATAAGATAACTTCTCTCGGTTCTACTAAGAGTTTCCATAGTGGTTCTAAGACTTTGGTTAAGGAGATAAAGGAAACATCCATCACTCCTAAATCTGCTGGGGGATTATTTTGATATAGTTGTTGAGGGGTAAGATAACGAAAGTTGGTTCTTTCTTTGAGGATCACTCGGGAATCTTGACGTAATGACCAAGCGACTTGACCATAACCCACATCTACCCCATATACTTGTTTTGCCCCTGCTTGCAATAAACAATCAGTAAACCCCCCTGTAGAAATGCCACCATCGAGACATGTTCGGTCTTCTACAGCGATCTTAAAGAGTTTTATGGCTTTTTCGAGCTTGAGGCCCCCACGGGAGACGTAGGGGGGTTTTGCTTTGAGTTCGATGTCCGCTGCGATTTCAACTACGGTTCCTGGTTTATCGATGATTCTTTGATTGACTTTAACGTCTCCGGCCCGAATACAGCGTTGCGCTTGTTGACGGGAGGAACAGAAATCACGTTCTACTAAAAGCAGATCCAGACGGAGTTTAGACAAAGAACATACAGAGTACAGAGCTACACAATTATAGATTCACTCACTTTTAAAAGCAAGAGGATACCCTAACCTACCTGTTCCAAATACTGTACTAAATCGTCGACAATACGAGTCAATTCTGCTTCTGTGGTTAAGCGAATTTTATCATCTCGTAATGTTAATAAAACTTTGGCCGCAAAGGGGCTAGGATAAATGTTGGGGTTACAAAAAACTTCCAGGAATACTTCTTCCGTATATCGATATTCCATTGGTTTTTCTGGTTGTGGTCGTCCCCCACCTCCTGAATTGGCGGCTACTGTTTTCAACCGTTGCATTAATTGATCAATTTCTGATTTAAGAGATCTAGCAGCCTCAGCAGAAAAATTAAATCTAACCGATCCTTGCACTAAATTAAGGGTAAGTTGAGTCATTCCAAACACGATGATAGAACTAAGATCCTTATTATCTCAACTATGGGTTAACATTGTTCCTGATGGCACGCAAGTATAAATTTTTCAAGACCAATAGGAGGGAAGATAGAAAAGATACATTTTGTTACAAATGTACTCAGAAAAGTCCGAAACAGTTTAATCTAGATGCTGATTCACTTTTAATAAACATCTAGTTTTAACAAGATGTTGAGAACATCTAAACTCTATCGAGGAGTAAAATAGCAATTTTTCATGGGAGATAGTTGAAATCCAATGAGTGTAAAAGCAAGTGGTGGAAGCTCGTTAGCAAGACCCCAACTGTATCAAACCGTTCCCGTCTCAGCCATCAGTCAAGCCGAGCAACAGGATCGGTTTTTAGCCAAGACAGAACTCAATCAATTAGTTACATATTTCCAGTCCGGACAAAAGAGACTGGCCATTGCCCAAATCATAACGGCCAATTCAGATTTGATTGTGTCCCGTGCCGCTAACCGGATCTTCACTGGGGGTTCGCCCATGGCGTATCTAGAAAAACCCCCAGTACAAGAACCTCAAGAGATGGCTATGGCTGGTGTTACCCAAACCACCCAACCAGGGGGAGTGACCTATGTAGAAAGCGGTGGCGGTGGTGGTGGATTTTTGGGAGGTTTACGTTCCCTATTCACTTCTAGTGGCCCTATTCCCCCTGGGTTTCGTCCCATCAATATTTCTCGTTATGGGCCGAGCAATATGCAGAAGTCCTTGAGGGATATGTCTTGGTTTTTGCGGTACGTCACCTATGCCATTGTGGCGGGTGATCCCAGCATTATAGTGGTCAATACCCGTGGTTTAAAACAGGTACTAGAAAGAGCTTGTTCCATCGATGCCACCATAGTGGCACTGCAAGAAATGCGGGCTGCGTCTAGGGAGTATTTCAGCCAAGATAAAGAGGCAGAAGCCATTGTTACAGAATACTTTGACATTCTGATTACAGAACTCAAAGCACCCACACCCTCCAATAAGTTACGTCAACGCCCCTCTGATGATTTACAAGGGTTAGAACTGCCCCAAAGCTACTTTAATGCTTCTTTAACCCGTCAAAAATTTGCGATGAAGCCGGGCTTATCCGAATCTGAGAAAGGGGAGATCATTCGGGCTGCCTATCGTCAACTGTTTGAAAGAGATATTACCAAAGCTTATAGTCAGTCTATTTCTTACCTGGAATCTCAGGTGAAAAATGGGGACATCTCTATGAAAGAGTTTGTCCGGCGACTATGTAAGTCTCCTCTGTACCGTAAACAGTTCTTTGAACCGTTTATCAACAGTCGGGCTTTAGAATTAGCGTTCCGTCACATTCTCGGACGGGGACCAAGTTCTCGAGAGGAAGTTCAAAACTACTTTTCAATTGTCTCTGAGGGTGGACTACCTGCCCTAGTGGATGCCTTAGTGGACTCTCAAGAATACGCTGATTATTTTGGAGAAGAAACCGTCCCCTACTTACGTGGTTTAGGCCAAGAAGCACAAGAATGCCGTAACTGGGGAATGCAGCAAGACCTATTTAACTATAGCGCGCCCTTCCGCAAAATACCCCAATTCATTACCACTTTTGCCAAGTATAATCAGCCTTTACCGGATCAGCACGTATACGGTTCTGGAAATGATCCCCTAGAAATTCAATTTGGAGCGATCTTCCCGAAAGAAACCCGTAATCCTAGCAAGAGTCCCGCTCCTTTCAACAAAGATACGAAGCGGATTTTGATTCATCGTGGTCCTGGTATCAACAATCAAAACAGTAACCCTGCAGCCCGTAGTCAGTTTCCTGGTACTTTGGGGGCAAAAGTCTTCCGTTTAAACAACGAACTGCCGGGAAGCAGTAACGGTGCTAGTGTTAAGTTTGGGGAGAGTACAACGCAAGCGGTTATTCGTGCTGCCTACCGCCAAGTATTCGGCCGAGATGTTTACGAAGGACAACGGTTAAAAGTAGCGGAAAATAGACTAGAAAATGGAGACATTACTCTCCGAGAGTTTATTAAAACCTTAGCTAAGTCCGAAGTATTCCTCAAAACCTACTGGACTCCTTTTTACGTAACCAAAGCGATCGAGTACATTCACCGTCGTCTTTTGGGTCGTCCTACCTACGGTCGTCAAGAAATCAATTCTTACTTTGATTTGGCTTCTAAAAAAGGCTTTTATGCCATTGTGGATGCTATGCTCGATAGTGACGAATACACCGAAGCTTTTGGAGAGGATACAGTTCCCTACGAACGGTATTTGACCCCTGCGGGAATGCAGTTACGCATGGCTCGTCCTGGGACCATCAGAGAAGATATTGGTCAACGGGTTGATAAGGAAGTAACCCCAAGGTTTGTAGAACTTGGTGAAGTAAACACCAATCGTACCGAACCAGAAATCAAATTCCGAGTCAATCAAGGGGTTAGTACCCAACGTCAGCAAACAAAGATCTTTAAGTTGTTAACCACAACAGATAAAGTAGCCTTACAAAATGCCATTCGTGCTGCTTATCGTCAGATTTTTGAAAGGGATCTCAATCCTTATATCATTCAGGCTGAATTTACTTCTCTTGAGAGTAAGCTAGGTAACGGCGAAATCAACGTTAAAGAGTTTATTGAAGGATTGGGTTGTTCGGATCTCTACATTAAGGAGTTCTATGCTCCCTATCCTAATACTAAGGTCATCGAGCTAGGAACTAAACATTTCTTGGGTCGTGCGCCTCTAACTCAAAAAGAAATTCAAAAATACAATCAAATTCTGGCTAGCCAGGGTATTCGTGGCTTTATTGGGGCAATGGTCAACAGTATGGAGTATCTCCAGTTATTTGGAGAGGATACGGTTCCCTATCGTCGCTTCCCCACTCTCCCTGCGGCTAACTTCCCTAACACCGAACGCTTGTACAACAAATTAACCAAGCAAGATCAGGAGTTGGTGGTTCCCAGTTTTGAACCTGTGGTTAAAGTGGGAGGTTGATTTTACTGAATCACTTCTTGATTTGATGGAAAAGGCGCGAGTCATCGCGTCTTTTTTTTTATGTCTAGTGTTAATCTTGATCTATTTTTTCTGAAGATTCAAAACAATCATTCTCTATTTTCTGACGATGGTTTTGAGAACTTGTTTGATTTTTTTCCGAGGTATTAATCGGTTGTTTGACCCAAGAAAAACGGCTCGGAATAGGGGTACGAGGTACAGCTTGTAATCCCTGTAGCATCTCTGATAGGTGCAGTCCTTCTGGTTTAGCTTCTTTCAGTTTATGCCACACAGAACGGGACATTAATAAATTATGTTCAATAGGGTTGGCTCCTAATTTTTCCAGATATTCTTGTCGCTCGTGCTGATAGTCTGCCGATACTAACTCTAAACTTTGACTGGGAAATTTTTGAGCAATTTGTGCCATTTGTGCTAATAACTTGGGATAGAGCCAAGTATAAGCCGGATGGACAATTAACTGCGCTTGATGGGGTTGAGAACCATCTCTGGAGAAAGTTATTTTAAAATAACCAATAGCGGCTTTTCTTTGGGGTTCAAAAACATAACCTTGGGCAACTTCTTTCTGCTGCAGCCACTGTTGCCATTTTGAACAGAATCCCTTGAAAAAAGGAGTTTTAAAGTCTTGTGGGTTGCGATCGAAAACTTGCCTTAATAAAGGAGGCATAGAAACGCAATCTAACTGGTACAACAAATGAGCATCAGCGTTGCTAACTGGGAGTAAATTCGGTAACTCGGAATTTTCTTGTGATAAGGTTTGTAGTAACTCAGAACCCAATAACCAATAAGTTAATTGAGCTAGGGGTTGGAAGCCGTTTTGACGATACAACGCTAGGGTGTTCTTCTCATTAACATTAACTTCTAGTACCCAGGTTCTTGCTTCCCAAACGGTTTCTAGACAATGGCGTAACAGTTGAGAAGCAACGCCTTTAGGATTAGTTAATAACTCGGGTTGTTCCTGATCACAAGCTACCATAACCCGTTCTACACGCCAGGTACTACGACCAAGATTGAAGGGGGAGATATGAATAAACCCTTTTAGTTGTTTGATTCGCAGATCAGATGGATGAGGTAACTCAGCCACATAAACACGAAAATGATTTTGAAAGCTATTGGGGAACAAGCGAAGACATTTCAGAACTCCAAACCAGCGTCTCACCTGTTGTAGTTGTTCTGAGAAAGAAAGGGAACTTTGAGCTACCTGGTTAGTCTCGGTGGTAATACCTTCTAACCAGTTAAGATCCCGATATTGTACGGGACGGATCAACGCTTTTGGATAATTATCAGAAGTTGCTGTCATGAATCGCACTGAGAAGTAGACCACCTAATATATATATTAACCATTTTTAGGTGTTTCTTGTTTAACCACTGTAATTGGAGGTGTAGTGAGTGCAATAAACAATTCCTTGACCTTTGAGATTAATTAGGTTTGAATATAGGGTATTGGATATAAATATATGTTTACGTTTAAGTAATATACTTGGTGATTAATAGCTAGTAGCCTATAAAATTGATCGCTCCTAAATTTGTTCACTCCATCTTAATTCTAAGAATCATGATATGCGAATCCTCATTTACTCTTACAATTATTACCCTGAACCTATTGGTATTGCCCCTTTGATGACCGAGTTAGCAGAAGGTTTAGCGAGGAAAGGCCATAGCGTACGGGTTGTTACAGCTATGCCTTGGTACCCTAACAGTGAAATTGCACCCGAATATAAGGGAAAATTGTACTTAACCGAAAATCTGAATGGGGTAAGAGTTCAACGGAGTTTTGTCTGGATTTCTCGCCACAGGAGTTTCAAAAATCGGGCTTTGTTCGAGATTAGTTTTGTTGTTCTGAGTTTTTTCCAGGTTTTAAACGGTTCTCGTCCTGAGGCAATTTTCCTCACTATTCCTGGGCTACCTGTGTGTGTTCCGGCGGCTATTCTTAGTTGGTTATATCGAACACCTATTATTTTGAATTTACAGGATATTTTACCAGATGCGGCGGTTCATGTGGGCTTGATTCGTAATCCAAAAATGATTAGTTTGTTCAAATGGTTAGAAAATTTTGCTTATAAAACAGCTACAAAAATTAGTGTAATTAGTGATGGTTTTACAGAAAACCTTTTACAAAAACAAATTCCCCAAGAAAAAATTACTGAGATTCCTAATTGGGTAGATGTTAACTTTATTAAGCCCTTAGATAAAGAAGATAATTACTTTCGTCAGGAAAACGATCTACAAGGTAAATTTGTAGTTCTTTATTCAGGAAATATTGCCTTAACTCAACCGCTCGAAATTCTTATCGATGCGGCGATTAAGTTGAACCATATTGAAAATTTAGCAGTTGTTATTGTAGGGAAACAAGAGGCGTTAGAAAGATTAGAAAGATATTGTCAGAGGAAAAAGGCTACCAACGTAATTTTAAGACCTTTTCAACCTAGAAGTAAGTTGCCAGAAATGTTAGCCGCAGCCGATGTTGGCATGGTGATGCAAAAACACAATGTAATTTCTTTCAATATGCCATCAAAAATACAAGTGTTATTAGCTAGTGGAAGAGCTATTATTGGTTCGGTTCCTCTCAATGGAACTGCAGCTAGAGCAATTAAAAAAAGTGGTGGGGGTTTAGTGGTTCCCCCGGAAGATGCGGAGGCTTTAGCTTCAGCTATAGAGCATTTATATGCAAACCCTCAATTAGTTGAATCTTTAGGAGAAAGGGGTCGAGATTATGCTAAGAGAGTTTACAATTTTGACTTTATTTTAGATAGGTATGAAGAATTACTTTTATCGTTAAAAAAACCTATCAAAAAACTTAGTCAACTTTTATAATATCGACTTATTGATAATCTTATTCTTCATCAAAATCCATATCCAATTTTTGAAACAGATTTAATAAATCATCGCTAATGTCAAATTCCTTGGCAAGATCATTTAAACTTATATTGATATTGGGTTCAGCTTGAATTCGTTTCTTGAAATACTCCAAGATTTGTATCTTAAGGGCATAAGCTCCGATATTTTCAATATCTTTAACTTGAATTTTAGGGGACTCTAAATTATTTTGTTCAATCAACTTTAACAACTGGTCACAATATTCTGTAATGCTATGGTCACTAGCACTATAACCAGTATAAGAATGATATTTTTTTGTTTTTCCATTTTCATTAATTATTCGTAACAATTGATATTTTGACCTATCATTTTTCAACTCTAGTCTTAGCATACAACCTTCACGGTAGTAACCACCTATCATACTTTTAGGAGGAAGATCGGGTACAACCCAGACTCCGCACTTCAAAATGTAGTATAAAAAAATACATAGTTTTAAAAAG
>NZ_JARVCN010000026.1:0-15615 GCF_038442745.1 Crocosphaera sp. Alani8 | reverse complement strand
ATCTTTGTCCCCTAACTTTCGGCGAGTCCCCCCAGACTTTTTGAGAAGCTTCGCATTGTGAGCGTAGCTTCCTGTTGTAAATGCATCCAAATATATCTGGACAAGTCGCTTGGAGTGGGTTTCCAAATCGTTAGGAACGAGGGGGCGTATTGTGAAGCTGTTTGCGGACATGTTCTAACTTAGAATGAAAGTTATTGGCATTCATGGATCCTATTATAAATAAAATTACATTTTTCATACCAAGAAATTAATTTATCTTTGGTCAACTTACGAATACTCAATACACTTACAATCTTTCTATTAACTAATCTTCTCATGGTACTTTCATAAGAGGATAAAGACGCAGTTATAGGGGGTTCTGAATTGCCGTGTCTTGACACCACCAACCCCTTTGTTGAACAACTAATCCAACAAGCGATCGCAAATTCTCTCGTTGAAAAAGATTCAACTCCGAACCCCGAACTCCTAACACCCAACTCAGGTAGTAGAATTTCTTGAAGAAGAATTATTTTGAGACTGATTAAAAGCTTGGCGATCGGGGAATAAAGTACACAATAGTTGATTAATATAAACTTGACCCACCACAGGGGCATTTTTCTTGTCAGTGGAGGAATTAGGTGTTGTAGGAATTTCTGGAATTTCTGTGACTTCTTCGATTTCTGGTGGGGTATCGGCCCATAAATCTTCTACTTCTTCCACAATTTCGGTTTTTTTGTTTTCTATTTGCTTAGATTGACTATCTTTTTGATGATTATTGGCAATTAAATGATTACTTTCTGAAAAACCGTTATTATTAGCTTTTATTTGTTGGGGAGACTCGGTTTCTTGTTCTGAGAACTGACGGGAAGTATCACCGATCAAAGCTCCTGCTTCAACAGTGCTTCCCGACTCCACAGAAGCATTAATGACGGTAGTACAAGAACCCAGACAAACATTTTGACCAATTCTACCTTGACCAACAACTAAAACCCCTGCCCCTAACATGGCACCAGATTCGATTTCAATGTCTCCTTTATAAGCATTGATAAGGGTTCCCATACCGATACAGGCCCCTGAATGTATAATAATGCGACAATTAGGCGCAGCTTGTAAAATAGTTCCGGGCGCAATAACCGCACCCTCATGAATAATGACCTCACCAACAATCGAAACATCTGAACCAGTTGGTGGTTGAATAAGGGGTAAAGGCATCACTTTATATCTCGTAGTGAGAAGGGGTAAGTTCCCTCACCCCTTCTGCAAGTTATTATGGACGTTGGATGATGGTTTCTAGAACACGTCGCTTAGCTTGAGGATCGATACCGATCAAGCGGATATATTCTCCTTGATGTTCCGCTAGACAACCCTCTAGGGCTGCAATAACATCGGCTTCACGGATGCTATCGATGGGGGAACAACTTTGCCAAGACTTGGTGCGGAAACGACGCTTATTGGCGTGTTCTGTGCCTATTTTGTACCCTTGGGATAATAAAGAACGGACTTGAGCTGCGGTTTCGGAAGTTAAGCTACTGAGAGCCACGCGACCATTACCATTGCCATTGCTGGAATAACTACGACTTGCACTGGGTGCAGCCACGGTAGCGGTTTTAGCTCCATTATTAATAGCTTGACCTGGCCGTTGAATAATGGTTTCTACCACCCGACGTTTAGCCTGAGTATCGATACCAATCAAACGAACGTACTCCCCACTATGATCGGTGAGACAGGCTTCTAAAGCAGCAATAACATCGTTTTCACGAGTGCTATCGATGGGGGAGCAACTTTGCCAGGATTTGGTACGAAAACGACGTTTATCAGCGTGTTCTGTACCTATTTTGTAGCCTTGGGATAATAATGACCGAACCTGGGCAATGGCCTCAGGGCTTAAACCGTCACTGATCACTGTCCCTCTGTTAGCGGCTCTAGGGGAGGCAACTGCACCGTTAGCCTGAACACTACCAGCTTCTCCTGGACGTTGGATAATGCTTTGAGATACCCGACGTTTGGCGTTAGGATCAACCCCAATTAAGCGCACATATTCCCCTTGGTGTTCGCTTAAAACCGTTTGTAGTTGGTTAATAACCTCAGATTCTCGCTTACTTTCGATGGATGGGCCAGTTAACCAAGATTTGGTTTTGAAGCGACGAGAATTTGCATATTCTGTGCTAACTGTCAAGCCACTATTGAGTAAAGAGCGAACCTGGGAAGCGATATCACCACCGACTTTTCCATTGCCGTTGCTGGCAGCTGGAACATGGCCGTTACTGGAGTTATTTTTAGTGGTAGTCAGGCGAGTGGGTTCTCCGGGGGTATCTTCTGGCCGTTGGATAATCACTTCCAGAATACGGCGTTTAGCTACCGTATCGACCCCCAAGAGGCGAACATACTCCCCTTGATGCTGTTGTAGGAAGGATTCTAAGTTACCTAAAACCCCATCAGCCCTACCTTCAAATGTTCCGCCGGTTAACCAAGATTTGGTTTTAAAACGACGCTTATTGGCGTATTCTGCTCCAATAGAATAGCCTTGGGATAACAGAGAGCGCACTTGTGCTACTATGTCTGAACTTAAACTCATACTTGTCACCGAATTTCTATAATCAGTCTGATTAATGTCTTTTATAGACTGCCCTTGTTGTTGGCGAATAGGGGTAATACAAGACTTCTGTTCGGCACATTGATACCCAACTCGCAAGGCTTCGTTTACCTCTACCACATGATGGGCAAAGTGCCGATCGCTCTCTATTACTTCAGGAAGGCGATCGGCTTGTTGTTGGTTAGTAATTACAGCACCAGAGGGAACGTATTTTCCTGGGGGAATCTCTACGTCTTGAATTAAGGCGTGCATCATCACGATACAGCCTTCACCCACTCTGGCATTAAATACGGTTGAGCGAAATCCAATGAAGCATCCGTCCCCAATATAGGCCGGACCGTGGATCAAAGCCATGTGAGTGATACACACCTCTTTGCCGATCCAAACGGAATAGTCTTGGCCATCATCTCCCTCAACCCGCCCTTGTTCTAGGCCGTGAATGACGACACCATCTTGGATATTGGTACCTTTCCCAATATAAAAAGGGGCTCCTTCATCAGCCCGAATGGATGTTCCAGGGGCAATTAGAACGTTAGCCTCAATTTCAACATCACCAATTAGGTTAGAAAAAGAATGTACAAATGCACTGTCGTCGATTTTGGGTTCTGCGAGGTTTTTTGACCAAGGTGTCGGGGGGGCGGCCCTTTTGCGGACTACCATGACAATATTTGTCCTCCTCTCTATAATTCAGTATCAGTTATTAGCAGACGCTTATGAAGGGTTTAACCCCGTTCTTCGTCTTTTTTGCTATACAGTCGATTATTTTCCACCGTAACCGTATCGATAATTCCCACTACCAATGCATCGAGAGGACGGTGTTCCATCCCATCGTCGATGCGAGCAGCACTGCCTCTGGATACTAAGACCCACTCGTTAATTCCTGCACCCACTAGATCACCAGCTACCTCGTACTTAGGCAGGGGTTGCCCCTGCGCGTCCATAAACTGAAGTAATAAGAACTTTGTTCCGGTTAAACTGCGGGTTTTGTAGGTACTGACAACAGTACCTCGAACTTTGGCAATTTGCATTATGTTGGGAAACGATTAATTATACGCGTCGTAGGGGGGGGTTTACACTTTCACGAAACTGCTCTACTGCTTCGGTGTAGCGAATAGGTAGGACATATTCTAGGTTTTCGTGAGGTCTAGCGATGATGTGGGTGGATAATACTTGTCCCCCGTTAACTCTTCCTGCGTTGTCGATACCTGCAGCCACGGAAGCTTGTACTTCAGAAACGTCACCCCGAACAATCACGGTAACACGACCGCTCCCGATTTTTTCGTAACCCACCAAGGTCACACGGGCTGCTTTTACCATTGCGTCTGCTGCTTCTACTACGGCGGGAAAACCGAGGGTTTCTACCATTCCAACTGCAATCGACATGAGTTTTTTCTCCTATAGTTGATCATTGATTGTTTAATTAACCGTTATCGTTTAACAAAACGGCTAATACGCTCGAAACTGCTCTACTTCCTCGGTGTAGCGAATGGGTAGAACGTATTCCAGGTTTTCGTGGGGACGAGCGATGATATGGGTAGATAGAACTTCTCCCCCATTGACTCGGTTAGCGGCATCGATACCTGCAGAGACTGACGCTTGCACTTCAGAAACATCTCCTCGCACAATAACCGTAACACGACCGCTACCAATTTTTTCGTAGCCTACCAAGGTAACACGGGCGGCTTTTACCATCGCATCCGCTGCTTCTACCACAGCAGGAAAGCCCTTTGTTTCGATCATTCCAACGGCAATTGGCATTTTTTACTATCCTCCCTTTAAGGCCAAAACTAAACTTTATTAATGAGAAGCTACTAAGAATTTTTCTTTGACCCTATTAATTTCCACTGGAAAAAAGTTGTTTCTAGAATAAACAACCCTCAAGCAAATAGATACATTTACCTATTGCTTTTGAGCATTTATCCCGACGTGAAACTCCATTCTTCTGGTGTTAAAGACCAGGGGAAAAATTTGTACGGGAGTAGCTAACTTATCAACCTTCTATATAAACAATAGAGAACCTTGGCCCCTTTGACAATATAAATCGCGATGATATTTTCTAATCTAATGGTTAATGAAAGTTAATGGTTAACAGTTAGGACGATAGAACTGAGGTTAGTAGTAATATGGCGACAAAGTTTGGTGCTAGAATATGAGGCATAGCTAGGGGTGTCTGTAGAGTCAGGCTGAGAAAGACCCTTAGAACCTGAGACTGGGTAATACCAGCGTAGGGAAGCTGTTTATAGAGGTATCAAAGTATGAGAACACAATGGGTTGCCAAGCGACGGGGGCAAGGTAATGTCTCTCAGATGCATTACGCACGTCAGGGAGTAATTACCGAGGAAATGGATTATGTGGCGCAACGAGAAAGTTTGCCCCCCGAATTGATCCGTGAAGAAGTAGCTAGGGGACGGATGATTATCCCTGCGAACATCAACCACACCAACCTAGAACCAATGTGTATTGGTATCGCTTCTAAGTGTAAGGTTAACGCTAATATTGGAGCTTCTCCTAATTCATCGGATCTCGATGAGGAAGTAGGAAAGCTAAATCTAGCGGTTAAGTACGGTGCGGATACGGTGATGGATTTATCCACCGGCGGAGGAAACTTAGACACTATTCGCAGTGCCATTATTAAAGCTTCTCCTGTTCCTATTGGGACTGTTCCCATCTACCAGGCGTTAGAGAGCGTTCACGGTAACATGGATAAGCTCTGTGCTGATGATTTTCTACACATTATCGAGAAACACGCCCAACAAGGGGTAGATTACATGACCATTCATGCAGGTATTTTGATCGAACATCTGCCTTTGGTGAAAAGTCGTTTAACCGGTATTGTTTCCCGTGGTGGGGGTATTATTGCTCGTTGGATGCTACACCATCATAAACAAAACCCTCTTTATACCCATTTTGATGAAATTATCGAAATCTTCAAGAAATACGATGTTTCTTTTAGTTTGGGGGACTCTCTACGGCCAGGATGTACTCACGATGCGTCCGATGAGGCTCAGTTGGCGGAGTTAAAAACTTTGGGACAACTCACCCGTCGTGCTTGGGAACACGATTTACAGGTGATGGTAGAAGGTCCTGGTCATGTGCCAATGGATCAAATTGAGTTTAACGTCAAAAAGCAGATGGAAGAGTGTTCTGAGGCACCTTTCTATGTTTTGGGTCCTTTGGTGACGGATATTGCTCCGGGTTATGATCATATTACTTCGGCTATCGGTGCAGCTATGGCCGGTTGGTACGGGACAGCTATGTTGTGTTATGTGACACCGAAAGAACATTTAGGTTTGCCGGATGCAGAGGATGTTAGAAATGGCTTGATTGCCTATAAAATAGCAGCTCACGCCGCCGATATTGCCCGTCATCGTCCGGGGGCCCGAGACAGGGATGATCAACTGTCTGAAGCTCGTTATAACTTCGATTGGAATCGTCAGTTTGAGCTATCTTTAGACCCCGAAAGGGCCAAGGAATATCACGACGAAACCCTACCAGCAGATATTTTCAAAAAGGCTGAATTTTGTTCTATGTGCGGTCCAAAGTTCTGTCCTATGCAAACTAAAGTGGATGCTGATGCTTTAACGGAGTTAGAAAAATTCTTGGCTCAAAAAGATAGGGAAAAAGTTCCTATGTAGTAGCAAAATGCTGGCAACCTCATAGTCGCATTTCTTCAGGTGGGTTAGACAGTTAGTTACCTGAGTTCGGAGTTAAGTTTTTTTAGGAAACAAATCGAACTCAGGTATAACAAGGGCCTAATTGTCTATATAACCCACCTTGTTTTTGGAAACAGATTGAAGAATATCATCATAACCAGAATAAAGAATTCGATAGTCATAATTTTTGCTAAATTGTCTTGCATTTTCCTCTATTTCTTGACGCTTCTTTTCGTCCTGTAATAGATTGGAGATCAAAGTGACGTATTCATCCAAGCGATCGCAGATAATTCCTTCTTTTCCAGTCTCCACAGGATAGCCTCTAAAAGCGATGCTGGTTCCTAAAAGGACTTTCCCATAGGCCATGGCTTCAATGGTCTTTAAAGAGCTTCCTGTGCCTGATTGAATGGGTGATAGGATTAATGTTGCGTGATGGTATAACCAAGCTAGGTGTTGATCGCTTACTTTTCCAAGGGCGATAAAATTATTGTTTTCTTCGGGTTCCCAACAACTACCTACAACAATAAACTGACAGGAAAAATCGGGATGTTGAGTTGCAAATTCTGTGGCTAATTGTTGGATTATTTTCACAGCTTCTAGGTTAGGTTGATGACGACTACCGACGAATAAAAAGAAGGGTTTTTCTATACTATTAAATGATGAATCTTCTCTTGCTTGTTTATTATTACAGTCATCCAAATTAACGGGGTTAGGTATCAGTGTAGAAGTTAATTTATATTCTTCCAAAAAAGCTTGATCGTCTTGGGAAACGCAAATCAGATGATCCGCTTGTTTCAATGCTTTAATTTCTTCGTTTAAAGCAATCTTTCTTATTAATGTATTTTCTTTAATTTGTTGAACTAAGATATCGTGTGCTGTGACAATTAACTGAGTCTTAGATTGATGGCAAATATCCCCGACTATTGCTCCCCAAAAAGGATATTCTAATATAACCGAATCTGCCCAGTTTGTTAATTGTTTTACCCAATTAATGAATCCCGAATCAAAGCGATATTGATAATATATCCAAGGTAACCAATGATCGGATGTTTGAGCAGTTTCTGAACTATTGTTATTGAAGTTTAAAACATCGTGCCAAGATTGATAAGCATCTTTATAAATATCATTAACTAAACAGTAATTTTCGTGAGATTGTTGATAATAAGTATAACGTACACCATCTTCTCGAAAGTCTTTAGCATCTCCTGTAGTAAATAACCAAACTTGATAAGATTGAGATTTTAAATAATCGATCAATAACCCAACTCGTTTACTTGCACCACTTTTTCGCTCTAATATATCTCCCCAAGGATAAAAAATAACTACTTTTTTACCAGTTACTTTTAAAGATAATGCTCGATCATTTAGCAATGATTTAAAAACTAGATCCATAGTCGTGAAATAGTTGGTTTTATCTAAATTTTCCTCAGCAGAAATAAGGAACATTTCAGGATGATTGACGGTTTCTCTGATTTTTTCGAGTTCGTATTGATGATTAATAATTAAGGCATCGCATTTATCTAATAATTGACATTCCTGTTGATATTCTTGTTCGTCAATATCTCGATGATTATTTAAGGCGTATTGATAAGATAAAATTTGGTTGACTTCACATATAACTGACGATTCTGCTACGTTAAATTTATCAATAATGCTATAACTAAGAATAGAATTGAAAAGGATAATGTCGAATTGACTGGTTTGTAACAATTGACTTAAATCTGATGGGATACTTAAGTTATATCTCTCGATTAAATCTCTCTCTAAACTATTGTTTTCCCTTAAAACTTCTTTTACATATTTTTTGGCACTAAAGTTATGTGGAATAACATCGGGGGAAGCATAGTCGATGATCCATCTTTGTTTTAATTCAATAGAAATTTCTTGAAAAATTTTATCAATTACTGGATAAAGACGATGATAGAATAATTCGTAATTATCAAATTTTCTTTCTTGTTTATTGGTAAAGAATAGTCCGTAAATCTCGTATCCACACAGTCCTAAATATTCGAGATAGTTAAGAAATGAAGGAACAATTTTTTCTCTATCTAATAAGAAG
Organism: Crocosphaera sp. Alani8; assembly: GCF_038442745.1. NCBI lineage: Bacteria > Bacillati > Cyanobacteriota > Cyanophyceae > Chroococcales > Aphanothecaceae > Crocosphaera > Crocosphaera sp. Alani8. The sequence continues at coordinate 7,331 of NZ_JARVCN010000026.1, read as the reverse complement.
TCACTTTCTATACATAAAAGAATTTTAGGAACCGATGGAAATGTTTTGCCAGATGTTATTTGATTATCAATATTAATTTCTGCTTGTTTAGATTCTGTATTGTCTAACTCAAGAATTTCCTGATCTGATATTAAAGTTTTAACTAAATTGTCAGGAGAATTTTTTTCTAACCACCCTTGAGAAAAACTTTTTGCTGAATCTAAAAGTTGAGGCAATTTTTCGACAACTTCAATTACTTTTTGGGGTATTTCATTGGTATTTTTATAAAGACTTGCTCTGGATGAATCGACTTGTTTTCCTAACCAACTATTTTGAGGTACAATTACGGGTTTTCCTGCTGCTAAAGCTTCCGTTAATACTCCTGAAGTACGAAAGCGATAACTACGAGTATCGTAGGGCAAAATTAGAGCATCAGCTTCCGCCAAAAGTTGATAGTAATCATCAGCAGACATAGCTTTTTTAATTAATTTAACTTTACTTTTTGGATACCTTTCTAAAGCTAAACGTGCTTGATAAATTAAACCTTCTCCTCCTTCAATATTAAAATTAGATTGAATAGTTAATTTAATTTTTCCTGGTTGGATATAATCTGTCCATAAAGAGTCAATTATATTGGGTAAAAGATGATATCCTTTTTCTGGTCTTGCATCCCCTAAATAAATAAAATGAATAGATTTATTTATCTCTAATTTTTCTGTTGATGGTTGCAGTTTTTCTTGTCTAAAAGGAATCGGGACTTTTTCTAAATTAATCTCGCTTAAACTATTGTAGCGTTGAATCAAATCATCTGTATCGGTATAAAATTGTATTTTATTTGGCCATAATTTAGATTGATAACATTGCTCAAAAATTGCTTTCAATCCTATTCCTGGAGCATAAATTACTAAAGGATCATCGATATCACGGCGTAACAGAATATGAAATCGAGGGGTTTTAGATAGATCTTGAGAAGCTAAATAATTATATACTTCTTCAACTTGATAAATACCGATTGTATGAATAAAAATTTCATCATCTGAGGTTAGGTTCAGATTTTTTATAACTTGAGATAAAGTTTCTTTAAAACTTTTCCTTTTTGGTGTTAGTAGCTTGAGCAATACTTGATTTATTTTCTTAAACAATATGCCTAATATATATCTGAACAAACCCCAAATTATTTTAAATATTCCCCAAATTGTATTAGAAAAAGGAATCGATCGCAGTAAATTAATATCTTCTATAATCCAGTTAAATAACCTTGAGAGACTTCCTTGAACTTTTTCTAATAAAAGTCTTAACTTTGGTTGAGTTAATTCCCAATATTTTAAATAAAATTTCACTTTATTGTTGCCTATTTCCCACAACTTTTCTAGAAGATTATTTTCTAGCAGATTTAAAATATCTAACATCTTAGTATTATTGTTGAAAGTAACTGGATTATCGAACCAATCAACTTCAAAAGCAGAAATAACTTTAATGTGATGAGGATATAATGATTTTGGAAAGGTTTTGTTAGCAATAATTATGGGTTCATACCCTTGTCTAGAGGCAGCTTCTGCAACGGACAGACTACATTCATAATGATGTCCTTGAAGATTACATAGGGAGTGATCTACGATAAGAAACTTTTTCATAATTTTTCCCATTTGCTTAAAAAACTTTACTAGAATATCACAAAAATAAGATAAGATCATCAAGAAAACGAATCTTTATAATTACACTCTGGAATTGTATTTTAAATGTCGATAAAAGATTGACAAAACAATTTATTTTTGGTATTGAGTAGTAAAATATTTTAAAGCGAGTTCTTTCTAAGTGTATTGATGAAAAATTCCAACAGTTCAATCGGTAAAATAACATCTTTCTACTTCTTACATATTCCAAAAACGGGGGGTACTAGCTTACAATACTGGTTAACTGATTTATTCCTTGACTTATTTCCAGCAAGTCAAAATATGCCCTATGTAATTATAGAAGAATTGGATAATATTTCACCAGAGGAAATTAACCAATATAAGTTATTTATGGGTCACTTTGGATTGAAATTGTACGATTATTTATTAGAAATGCCAACTACAATTACTTGGCTTAGAGATCCTGTCCTTAGAGAAATTTCCGATTATTTTTATAAAAAAGAGTCCTACGAATATCTGGTGTCTATTTCTGAGGATCACAATTCTGAGTGGATAAAATACTACGAATTTGTTAATCAATGTTCCTTATCCGAACTTTGTCAGTCTGGTGCTTTTATTGGTTATTCTGATAACTTACAAGTAAGACATCTATCAGGAATTTTTCCCCAACAAGGATATGTCGAATGTACTCAAACAATGCTCGAAGAAGCAAAAAATAACCTCAAAAACTTATTCTATTTTGGAATTTGTGAATGGATGGCTTCTTCTATCGATTTATTAAACTATTATCTAGATTATCCTTCTCGTCCTTTAGCTATTAATAGCAATCAAGGTAAAGTTAGTGCAAAAAAAAGACTAAAACAATTTACTGAAGAAGATATTAAAATCATTTCTCATGTTAATCGTTATGATGTTGAACTCTACAATTTTGCTAAACAAGAATTTAGTCGAAGGTTTCAGGAAATGTATCAGCAATATGATAACTATATTTCTTTAAAGGATATTCCTGAAATCCTTAACAATTATAAAAATTCTCCAATTCAAACATCTACTCATCAAATTCTCTATAAAAACTTCCAGCTTAAAAATTATGACATCGAACAAAAAGACCAAATCAACTTTACTTTTAACGATCAAGCTTTTTTAAGTAACTGGTATGAACGAGAATTTAGTAGTGATAAAGTTTTTCGCTGGGCAGGATTAGATACAACATCTACTATTTTCTTTCCCCTTAAACCGAATAAAAACTATCAAATCCAATTCAATATTATTAATTATATTTCTCTTGACATTATTGACTCTTTAAAATTACAGGTGAATCAATCTGACATCTTATTAACAAAAGTAGTTATTCCAGCAACAGAAAGTACCCAAAATATGGATACCTTCCTTGTTCATGGTCAAATTCCAGCACAATTGATTAGTAAAAATCAACCCTTTACAGAAATAAAACTTATTGTTGATAAAACAGTAGCCAAAGAAGTTACAACCTCTAACAACTTAGTCGAAGTACGAAACTTCAGCTTTGCCATAGATACAATTATTATTCAAGTTAAGGAGTCTCAAACACCTATTATTTCCTCAAAAGAAACTTAACTCCGCCCACCGAACTAACAGCACTCTGCGACTTATTAAAGTACATTTCACACCTGCCTCCTGCCTTAGCTTCTTGTACCACACTAAGTCGAAAACTGCTGTCAGGTTACTCTGTCTTACGAGCGGCAGGAGGCGCAGGAGGGGCAACATTAGTCGCCTGAGAGCTAGAAGGAGTCTCCACTGCTTGGGGCGTTGTAGTGTTAGAAGGAGCAGAAGAAGGAGATGTAGAACGTCTAACTGTCCGTCGTCTGGAAGGAGCAGAAGTTTGAGCAGTGGTAGAACGACGACGAGCATAGCGACGAGGACGGTTCCCACGGGCTTCTGGTTGCTCGGTTTCAGGGGGAGCAACCCTCTGATAATAGGCTTTTTTGGGTTTCAGAGGTTCTGCTTTAATACTACCTTTACGTCCATCTAAACGGGGTAAGTCTGGGAAAGACTCAATATCCATGTTGTCCGTTGCTTCTTTCATAAACTCTCCCCAAACCCTAGCCGCAGTGGTACTTGCTCCGCGAGTCGGCTTATTATTATCATTCCCCAACCAAACTCCGGCTGTTAACTGGGGAATATAGCCCACAAACCATAAATCTCTTGCTTTATCGGAGGTGCCGGTTTTTCCGGCTACAGGTCTTCTACCCAGTCTGGCCGGGGTTCCTGTACCCGATGTTACCACTCCTCGCAACATCCAGGTGGTAATATTGGTGGTGTTAGGATCGATCGCTTGTAAAGTTTCTGGTTGAGCTTGATACAACACTTCACCGTGACGGTTTACAATACGACTGATGCCGTGGGCTTCTTGATAAACCCCTTCGTTAGCTAAGGTAGCGTAAGCGTTGGTTAGTTCTAATAAGTTCACTTCCCACGCTCCCAAAGCTAGAGAATAGGTGGGTTTTAGTTCTGATTCGATGCCCATACGCTGAGCAATATTGATGATGGGGTTCCAACCAACCTTCACTAACGTCTGTACCGCCACTACATTCAAAGAAGAGGCGATGGCCTGACGAATAGAAACCTGTCCCCCACTGTATTTATCCCCGTAGTTTTCCGGGCGATAACCATCCACAACATAAGGTGCATCGGTAAAGGTGCGATAGGGGGAAAACCCGGCTGCGATCGCAGTGGCGTAAACAAAGGCTTTAAAAGTAGACCCGGGTTGACGTTGCGCCTGAGTAACACGGTTATACTGATTATTCTCGTAGTCGTTCCCTCCCACCATAACTTTAATTTGTCCGTTACGGGGATCAATAGCGGTTAAGGAAGCCTGTTTATACCCTTGCCAACGGCCGTATCTAATGGCGTTATCGATGGCATCTTCTGCCGCCCCTTGCCACTGAGTATTGAGGGTGGTTTCTACGGTGATACCTCCTGTTTTTAACACCTCTGCTGAGACGTATTTAGGCAGTTGTTGCTGGATATAATCGGTAAAATAAGGGGCTTTCCGGGCGAAACGTTTGGGTTGACTGGGGTTAACTGTTAAAGAAGATGCGATCGCTGTTGCTAACTGAGACTGGCTAATTAGTTCTTCTTCAGCCATTCTCTCTAGGACTAAGTTTCTTTGTTTTACCGCAGCCTCTTTGTTTTCTAGGGGAGAGTATAAACTAGGTGCCGGAACAATACCTGCTAATGTAGCTGCTTCTGGGATGGTTAACTCTTCAATGGGTTTACTAAAATAAACCCAAGCTGCATCAGCTACACCGTAAGCCCCCGAACCTAGATAAACTAGGTTAAGATATCGCTCTAATATTTCTTCCTTGGTGAAATTATTTTCAATTTTCTGTGCGAGGCGCATTTCCCTAAATTTTCGGGTAAAACTACGCTCTTGATTTAAAAAGACAATTCTGGCTAACTGTTGGGTGATGGTGCTACCACCTTCTACTACTTCCCCTGCTTGGACGTTAGAAACAGCCGCCCGAATAATCCCTTGAATGTCCACACCTCCATGATTTTTGAAGCGACTATCTTCGCTTGCAATAAAAGCCTGTTTAACTGTATCGGGAATTTGCCATATTTTTACTTTTTCGTGGGTAACTGGCCCAATTTGCTGTAAAACCTCCCCATCTGCCCCCTCAATAGTCAAGGTTTCTGGACGCTCATACACCAGCACATCTTCTACTGATTCTGTGATACTGGCTTCTATTTGATAGATCCCATAACCTAATGCGATCGCAGAGGTCCCTGCTCCTAAGCTTACGCCAAAAATAAGCCAAAACTTAGGACGATGACGTACAGTAGGTATTTTTTGTAGTGCAGGGGTAAATTTTCCCCCAAAAACAGGTTTATTTTCTTGTTTGTTTCTTTCTTTACGTCTATTTCTTCTTGATTTTTTCGGCTTTTCTGAAATATTTGTCTGTTGAACCGAGGGATCACTGTCTAATTTATCGGCCATTGACAGCAGTAAACCTCTCAGTTTCTGTTTAAACTTAGCTCTAAATTGATTCAACACCCTAACTCCTCACCCAGTATTTAGAACAACTGCTTGTTTTTTCTAAGGATACCATAACATTATCTTGTAATTGAGAATGTTGAGATGATTTCCTTGATAGTCTATTTTACTTGTTCGGGTTTTATTATCTTTTTTCCAGATTAATTTTTTAAACAGTTTTCCTAAAAGTTAAGTAACAAAAATCATTTATGCTGTTTCTAAAACTCATGAGAAACGCCTAATATTGAAAGGCTGACTCTGTTACTACTAAAACCAGAAAACTCTGCAATTCAAAAGTACAGCGACGGCAATAATAACAGTTTCTATTCAATTTCAAATTAATAACATTCACCTTCAATGTTGTAGATAGGGGATTCTGACAAAATTAGGATAAAATGTAGAATAGTTGATCAAACTTCGGTAATTGATTAACAACTGTCCCTATTTTATCTAGGGAATGCACTTGCCCACCGAATCACCCTGAACTATGGATATTAAAGACGACTTTGTTGGTACTGTTGGCAATACACCCCTCATTCGACTCAAAAGCTTTAGTGAAGAAACAGGCTGTAATATTTTAGGAAAGGCGGAATTTCTTAACCCAGGTGGTTCCGTAAAAGATCGGGCTGCTCTATACATTATCAAGGATGCAGAAGAAAAAGGACTACTAAAACCGGGGGGAACTGTTGTCGAAGGAACCGCCGGCAACACAGGGATAGGATTAGCCCATATTTGTAACGCAAAAGGCTATAAATGTCTGATTATTATTCCAGAAACCCAATCTCAAGAGAAAATTGACCTTTTAAGAACTTTAGGGGCGGAAGTTCGCACAGTTCCGGCGGTTCCTTACAAAAATCCCAATAATTACGTTAAGGTATCAGGTAGATTAGCAGAAGAATTAGACAATGCTATTTGGGCAAATCAATTCGATAATTTAGCCAACAGACAGGCACATTACGAAACTACAGGTCCTGAAATTTGGCAACAAACCGATGGTAAGGTGGATGCTTGGGTGGCAGCCACAGGAACCGGTGGTACCTATGCTGGTGGGGCTTTATTTTTCAAAGAAAAGAACCCCGATATTAAATGTATTGTAGCAGATCCAATGGGCAGTGGTTTGTATAGTTACGTCAAAACAGGAGAAATTAAACCCGAAGGTAACTCCATCACCGAAGGCATTGGTAACAGTCGCATCACAGCTAATATGGAGGGGGTTCCCATCGATGATGCTATCCAAATCGATGATCATGAAGCTTTAAGGGTTGTCTATCAGTTATTGTCCCAGGATGGCTTATTCATGGGAGGTTCAGTGGGTATCAATGTTGGTGCAGCAGTAGCATTGGCCAAAGAAATGGGACCAGGCCATACCATTGTGACAATTTTGTGTGATAGTGGGGCGAGATATCAGTCTCGTATTTACAATCCAGAATGGTTATCCTCTAAGGGATTATCGCTAAAATAAAATGATGGTTTATAGTATCATTGACACTCCCACGGGTAGGACCGCGTGGGATTCTTCTATCACAGGCTCTTATCTAGCCAATTAGAAATTGACCCCGATAGAACGCCTCCAGAAGCTTCTTGATGCAGTCGCTCATGGGGGGAACCCCCAAGACCGCGCTGCATCGCTGTTTCATTCACGGGCTGCCCGACCGCATTTCGACTACGCTCAATGCAAGCTACTAATCCTCGATTTCTTATTA
>NZ_JARVCN010000025.1:0-15820 GCF_038442745.1 Crocosphaera sp. Alani8 | reverse complement strand
GTTTGGCCTAAGTTTTCGCAGCGAGTGACCCCTGGCTTTTTGAGAAGATACAAAGCTAAGGGGTGGTTTGCTGTCATTAGCATTCAATCTGACATAACTTTACCTGAAATAGAGACTCCTTATGGCCAATTCAGGGACATTCTAAAATATGTCTGCAAGGTAAGAGGGAAGTATTTTGGTGTGGTTGACCATCGGGGAACCAGCCAAACTTGTCCTAATTGTCGTGCAGAAGTTAGAAAAACCTTATCTGATAGAGTTCATAATTGTCCTGAATGTGGCTATCAATGCGATAGGGATGTTGCCAGCGCACAAGAAATTTGTAATCGAGGCATAGAAACACATAGTAGGCAGGGACTCTGCCGAAGGGAAACCGTCTGTCAAACGGGGCGTACAAGCTCTGGAGGACACCTCCAGAGACAGCCCCTTGTCGAGGTGTCGGGGGTGATGAGCCTAGATAACTGGCGTAGGGGAAATATCCCTCTGTGGGCAGAAAGATCCCCGATGCGAGTTGGGAAGCCCACACCATAATCTGTGATTTGGTGTGGGAGGATGTCACTCACAGCAAAAACCATAACAAACAACCTGTCCCCAACAAACACAAAATCCCCATCATTCCTGCTAAGGGTTGCTGATAAACACCAACAACCCAGTCTTTTCCTTCTCCTGTGTAGGAAATCATTTGAGCAGCGTCTAATACAGCTAATCCCCAAACCCAACCAGCATGAAGTCCCCCTGCTAACCACAAATTTCCCCCATCAACCCATCTTGCTGCCACTAACACCATTCCCATTAACCACAGTCCGGGTAACTGGGGTATGGTGGTTTTTCTCTCCCATAGCAGATGAACTATAGCGAAAATAGTGCTAACAATCGCTGCACTGATCCAAGGAGCATAATCTCTTTCTAATATGGTTTGGAAAATCCCGCGAAAGACGAATTCTTCGTTTAAAGCAATCCATATAGCTAGTCCGAAAATGGGTAAGATAACTTTCCCCAGTTGATCCAGGTTCTCAGAGTGCCATTTTAGCCAGCCTTTTCCCCCCTCGATTAAAAAAACGATGCCCAACCCAAATAGTGCTAGTAAGATGCCTACAGCAAGGGAAATCAAGCTATCCCACTGCCTCGATAACCCATAGTTGGCTAAGGAAGTGCCTTCTACTGACACGGTTAACCATCCCAAGAAGGGAACTAATAAATACAAAGGAACCAATAAAGGGATTTTCTGTTCTGGTTCTAGGGGCTGAAACGGTTTCCATTCCGAGTTTTTGCCCAACAACAAAGCTATGGGTAACCAGAGGGCTATCCATATTAATAGGAAAAGACCGATTTTAATCTCACTAGGAAGGTCTTGTAACATGGTCAACCAATGGATGAATTAGGAAGGTAAAAATACTTTCCCTGGATTGCTATCTAGGAAGACGACGAAACCATTTTCAAACTCTATGGAGGAGATGAAAACCGCAGTTGTTACTCAAGTTATCACCTTTCCATAATACATTGCTATTTCGATTTCTATCTCATGATATAATCTGCGTTTATTTCATGGGAGCGATCGCTTTTGCCTTTGTGTTGGTTGACTCAAAAAGGACTATAAGTTAGCCCTTTTTTCAACTCAGGGTTGAGGGATTTTAGTCCCATGTTTAGTGTATAAGCAACCACCTTTAGGTTGCTTCTTCATCATCAGCACCTACTTGTTTAAGATGAATATGTTTGTAGCCTAATTTAATTTCAAATTCGTCCCCTGGTTTCAATCCCATCTGTTCTGTATAGGTGGAACCGATGACAATTTGACCATTCTTGTGAACGCTAACTCTAAACGTAGGTTCACGACCACGACCATCTTTTGTTGCTCCTGGTGCGAGGGGAACCCCTTTTGCTGCGAGAACTGCGTCATAAAAGTCCGTTAAGTTAACACGAACTTGTCCCTCTTTTGTCACTGAGTAATAGCCACATTTTCTGGCTGTTTCTCGACGGGGTTTATCCGATAAGCTCTTTATTTCTTGAAGTAAGGCTTTTCCCGTCATGGGAGTAGGATTTGGATCGATGTTGTCTGCCATAATTCTATCAATGTCCTTTGATTTTCTCTCAATGATGAGCGGTTTATTTAGATCACTATTAATCATATCAAAAATATAGCGTTAAAGTCCTAAACTAAACCAAAAAAATTTCAAGAATTATGAAGTTCACAAGCAAGAGTTTAAAGCCACAAATTTGTTCGATTACCCTCAAACCGAGATAAATTGCTCTCCTATCTCCTTTCGGGTTGTGGTTGTTGAACCTTAAAATAAAAGAGGAAAACTCGGGAACAGATTGGCTTCAATGGTGCATCTCAACTGATTTTGCCTAGAATATTAACAGTGTGAAGAAGACAAAAATAACAATTTTTCCTTTGTAAGTCTGGGCAGCCACAGGAATGTCAGTTATAAATTTTTCGCTCTTTGGGTATTTTAGTCCCTCTCGAAATCCCTAAGAACAAGATACGATAGAAATGATCCATCCAATTTGTTATGTTTTCATGAAAGTATTATTTAAAGTTTGGCGACAAAAGCCAAATCAAAGTCCTCGGTTAGACGATTATCCCTTAGAAGTTCAACCAGGTCAGACTATTTTAGAATGTTTAAATCGTATTAAATGGGAACAAGATGGCAGTCTTGCTTTCCGTAAAAATTGTCGCAACACCATTTGTGGTAGTTGTAGCATGAGAATTAATGGTCGTTCTGCGTTGGCCTGTAAACAAAATATAGCCGAAGAATTAGAAATGGTAGGGGGTTCGAGTAATGGAGATACTCCCACTATTACCATTGCACCTTTGGGAAATATGCCAGTGATTAAAGATTTAGTGGTAGATATGTCCGGTTTTTGGGATAAACTGCAAGAGGTTGATCCCTACGTTAGTACCAAAGGACGCAAGGTTCCTGAACGAGAATTTTTACAGACTCCCGAGGAGCGATCGCAGTTAAACCAAACCGGTAACTGTATTATGTGCGGAGCTTGTTATTCTGAGTGTAATGCTTTAGCGGTTAACCCTGAGTTTGTTGGTCCCCATGCTTTGGCAAAAGCGCAGCGTATGGTGGCAGATTCCCGTGATACGGGGACAGAAGCGCGTCTGGACAATTATAATCAAGCGGAGCAAGGGGTTTGGGGTTGTACCCGTTGTTATTATTGTAATTCGGTTTGTCCTATGGAAGTTGCTCCTATGGATCAAATATCTCATCTGAAAGAGGAAATTTTGGATCGCAACGATGCTCAAAGTAGTCGCGCTGTTCGTCATCGTAAGGTGTTGATCGATCTGGTGAAAGAAGGCGGCTGGATCGATGAGCGCAAATTTGGTCTCTATGTGGTGGGCAATTATTTTAGGGACTTACAAGGGTTATTGTCCCTTGCACCTTTGGGATTAAGGATGTTGACTAGTGGTAAGTTTCCTGTGGTTTTTGAACCATCAGAAGGGACGAAGGAGGTGCGATCGCTCATCGAAAGGGTGCAAAATTATTCAACAGTTAAGTGATCTTCCTGTCATTGAATAATGAATGTTATTATGGCTACTATGCTCAATTAATCAGTAAGTAGCCAACTCCAAATAGACTCAATACCCCTAAAATAACTAATAAAGTTTGAGTCAATTTAGAAGCTGGATTAGGTTCCTCAACTACGTCAAAATCCTTGAGGTCAAATCCTTTTTTATCAGCAAGCTGATCGACTTTCACCTTATCAGTTACTACTGCTTGTAGAGCTGGCCAAATATATTGATAATTATATACATCTGGTCCGTCTTTTGAGCCTCCAAAATTAGCCATAAACCTGTCCCCGTAATAATCAGTATTAGTGGTAGATTGATTATGTCTTGCTTGTAAATCCTTGGTTTCACTGGATGTAGAAAAGTAGATTTTTTTTGCAGCTGATTTAATGCTAAAAAATGAACCTTTCTGATCAGCTAATGGGGGATTCACCCATTTTGTCGGCCTAACAATTTTATCATCGATTCCGTGCAAAATACCTACAGGAACCTCGATGCTTTGACCCGTTTCTTCAATACTCATGGGTTGGGTTGCAAAGGGAAAGCCAAAGAACCTTAAAATAATAAAAGCAATACCAGGAATTCCTAAATTAGTGTTGGGTGCAGGATCAGATGTAATAATTTGTTGAGGGTTAAAGATAGTTAAATCTTCTCGAGGATGCTTAGCTAAATAGTCAGGCCAACTTAAGGCTAATAGTCCCCCCAAGGAATGACCGAAAATATAAAAATCAACTTCATTCTCAAACAACAGTTTAGTACCATCTGAAGGATTTTGAACACAATACTCTTGTAACTTCTTCCAACCAATTACGGTACTATCAATAGCAAACTCTAGCCATTCTTTAGGAGCATAGAATAAACTACTTAGTACAGTAAATACCATACTCAAGAGATTTTTAGCATATTCTTTTTTAACAAATCCATAAATTTTTAGAAAAACAATTAAGATAATCAATCCCAAAGATAAACGTAATTTTTGAGTATTTTTTTTGTTCTTTAATTCGGGGATGTCAGTATTATCAGTATTTCGTCTGAAGATAATTCCTGTTAAAAAAGTTCCAGCAGCCAATGACCAATAACTTAAGGTAGATTTATCAGAGGGAGACTCATTAGGAAAGTCTGGATAATTACTTTTTTGATAATCAGGAAAAAATACATAGTAGCCCAAAGTCGCTAGTTGAGATAAATGTTCTTCATAAAACTCTGGGAGACATAAAGCAAAACCATGTAAATAAGTAATAACTTTTAATTTACCATTTTCATTGTAAGGATTTTTTGGCACATAAACCCTTAAATAATCACCATTTTGATGACTACCTGTTTGATAAATAGTGTAATATCTTTCTTCTCTCGCATAGATTTGATAGCCGGAAAACTCAAAGCATTTCCAATCTTGTTTGGGGGGTGATGATTTCATAGGAATTAGTTGAGGATTAATTGTTTTCAATAAACACCGACTAGGGATACATTAAGTCTCCTTTTTTTGGTGCTATTTAGCTTGATGTCCACCATAAGTCACAAGCAGTTCTTTGAACAAAAATTTAACTAACTCATGACCAACTCTTGCTTTACGGTACTTTGCGAGTTATTAAAGTACATCTCACACCTGCCTCCTGCTTTCTGCCTCCTGCCCCTTCTAGAAAATAAGACAACTTTGAGAACCGGATTTGTATAACTCTTTTTACCTATGTTTATCTTCTAGCTGAGAACAAAAGGAAATTTCTGTGTTAAAAGTTACATTTTATGAAAGTAAACTGTAGCTTTAGTTACTTTTTGTAGAATAGAGTCATGAAAACTTGACACCCGAGGAAAAAGCGATGCACATTAATATTCATGAACTAAAGGATGGGAAAAATCAGATTGTAGCTACTAAAGGAACTCTACGCAAACCTAAAGACAACGCTGTAATGACGATTTTTTTGATAGTTTTAAGTTCCCTTGTTCTAGGTTTGTTGCCTTTAATTTATGGGTTTACCTTAACTTCATCTTCGAGTAAACCTCCAACAGTTCCCCATGAAAGTATATTGTGGAATTCTTTTAATAATTAATGGTTTATAAATGTTGAAATTAATAACTAAATTTTTGGGAAGATACGAGGTTTATTCTTCCCATTCAATATGTCCATTTAATTATTGTTGCATCACATCGTATATTCTGTCAGCAATTTGATGAATAACAGGAACAGCGACAGAATTACCTATTTGTCTATACATTTGTGTTCTAGAAACAGGAAATCTGAAGTCTTTAGGAAATCCCATAATAGCTTTACATTCGTTTTCTGAGAGTAATCTTAACCCGGTTTCCCCATCTCTTACAAAAGTACCTGTTAGTCGTTGTATTTTGTAGTAAGTTGACACAAAAGTTTTTACTTTAACCTTTGAATTTTGGTCAACAATTTGCGGTCTACCATCATTTTTTTTAAATAAATAGCTTTTTTGAAGATGTTGAGAAATAGAATATCCTTCCATATTTCTTTCTACAAATTGATTAATATACACATCATTTTGTTGACCTACGGGGAACATAAAGTCAACCCTTTCGTTTAAGTATTCTCTACAAAAACCCACAAGATAAATCCTTTCTCTAACTTGGGGTAGCTTAAATAAAGCCGCATCTAAAATACTGTATCTAACATCATAATTCAGACTATCAAGGGTTTTGAGAATAATATCAAAGGTCTTTCCTTTGTCGTGAGTCACTAAACCAGGCACATTTTCTAATAAGAAAGAAAAAGGTTTTTTTGTTTGTAATATTTGAGCGATTTTATAGAATAAACTTCCTTGGGTTTCATGAAGAAACCCCTCTCTTTTACCGATGGTACTAAAGGGTTGACAAGGAAACCCCCCAATAAGAAGATCGTGATCGGGAATATGTTGAGGATCAATCTGATTAATGTCTCCAAAAGGCTTTTCTCTGAAATTTATTTGGTATGTTTTTTGTGCATATTTATCCCATTCAGAAGAAAACACACATTGACTAAAAGGGCGAGAAAAACCCAGTCTCATACCCCCAATACCAGCGAAAAGATCCACAAATTTAAACTGTTTGTTACTGTTCACTGCTCACTGTGATGTTGATCTAGTCTACTGTTAAAAGCGAATTTGGGATCACTTCCTCTAGTGATTTTTGAGAGACCATAGCCCATTCCTGTTCTGTGACAACCCTTATGTGTACCGCGCAAGCTTTTAACTCCGGTTGCAAAGAAGTGGGACAGGAGTTAGGATGAGTCAGAGCATTAGCCTCGGCATCTTCTGCCCACAGTTCCCCCCAGTGCATCGGTACGAAGGTAGTACCTGGAGTTATAGCTTTGGTAATTTTAGCTGGAAAACGGGCTTTTCCTCGACGGGATCGCACCTCCAAGATAGCATTTTCTTCAATGTTCAATTTAGCCGCATCTCGGGGATGAATCTCTATAAAGGGTTTAGGATGTTTCTTTTGAATTTTAGGAATACGTCCGGTACGAGTTTGGGTGTGCCAATGACCGTACAATCTACCTGTGGTTAAAACGAAAGGATAGGCTTGATCGGGGGGTTCTGCCAGTCCTTTGGAATGGTAGGCTGCAAACCTTGCCCGTCCGTCTGGAGTGTTGAAGCGAAAATCCCGATAAAGTCGCTTATTAGTGCGGTTTTGGTGGGCTAGTTCCTCCCCTTCCAGACAAGGCCAGGTATCGGCATAAGGCCACTGTAGGGGCCCATATCTGCGTAATTTTTCATAACTCAACCCCGAACTATCGCAGGGACGGCCTTCGGTTATTTGCACAAACTCTGCATAGACTTGGGCGGAGTTTTGAAAACTAAAAGACTTCTCGAACCCCAAACGTCGTCCCACCTCGGCGAATATTTCCCAGTCGGCCCTTGCTTCTCCTGGGGGGTCACGAAACTGGGGACAGAGGTTAACCACTCGTTCTGAGTTGGTCATTACCCCTGTTTTTTCGCTCCATTGGGCTGCCGGTAGTAGTATATGGGCATAAGCGGCGGTTTCTGTGGGGTAATAAGCGTCTTGATAAACAGTAAACGGCGATCGCTTCAAGGCGGCTTTAGTGCGGACAATATCTGGCATACTAACGGCCGGGTTTGTGGCTGCGATCCACAAAAAGCCCACATCTCCGGTTTCTAACCCTTGAATCATTTCCCAAGCAGTACGCCCTCGTTGGGGTTGAATGGTTCCGGAGGGAAGTCCCCAAAACTGTTCTACTTCTGCCCTGTGTTGGGGGTTATTAACCAGCCGATAGCCTGGCAAAATATTACACAGTCCCCCGGCTTCTCGTCCTCCCATCGCGTTAGGTTGTCCTGTGAGAGAAAATGGACCGGTACCGGGTTTACCGATGTCTCCGGTCATCAAATGTAAGTTAATCAGGGTGCGGACTTTGGCGGTTCCTTCGGAGGATTGATTGATCCCCATAGACCATAGGGATAACACCCGTTGGGACCTGCCCCAGTATTTGGCGGCTGTTTCCAACTCATCTAGGCGAATGCCGCAGTTACGGGCCACTAATTCGGGGGGATAATGACGGATGACATCGGCATAGGCTGCAAAGTTTTGGGTACATTCATCGATGAAAATGCTATCGATCAGACCCCAACGCATTAACAAGTAGGCGATACCGTTAAATAGATCGATATCTGTTCCTGGTTTAATGGCTAGGTGTAAGTCCGCTGCTTCAGCGGTTTGGGTCCGTCTGGGATCTACCACCACCATTTTTACTTTACGGTTTTTTTTGTGATAGGTGCGTAGACGGTTAAAAACGATGGGGTGACATTCTGCGGTGTTGGTTCCGATCAAAAATGCACAGTCGGTTTTTTCTAAGTCTTCGTAACAACAGGGGGGTCCGTCGCTGCCGAAACTTTGGATATAACCTGCCACTGCAGAAGACATACACAAACGGGAGTTAGCGTCGAAGTTGTTGGTTCTGAGGAACCCTTTAAAGAGTTTTTGGGCGATGTAATAGTCTTCTGTTTGGAACTGCCCGGAACCGTACATACACAAAGCTTCGGGTCCCTGGGTTAAGCGAACTTTGTGGATCTGGTTGACGATCGCTTCCATGGCCTGATCCCAACTTACCCGACGAAACTCCTCGTTGAGACTATCTCGCATCATGGGATATTTGAGACGATCTTTGCCTAAAGACTCGGTGACGGTTCCCCCTTTAATACACATTTTCCCTTGACTCGAAGGATGACTGCGATCGCCTCTAACTTGCCAAATGGGGGTACCTTCGGTGTCTCGGTTAACTGCTTTTCCTGGTTGGGCTGGTGGAGAGACTTCTAAACCGCAACCGACACCACAATAGGGACAGAGTGTTTTAGTAGAGTTCGTCATTTCAGTCATCAATTATCGATTATTAACAAGCTATCGGCTAAGATCAGCGAGTTTCGCTTCTCACACTATCTCTTGGTACGGGTTCCTTCACAGACCGCATCGCTATTTGAAAATTTAGGGATGTGGGTTGATTGGGGTTTGAGTCTCCCATTATGCCCTTTGAGGGCTGATGGCTAAAGGCTGACTGCTATGTCCATTATTTAACAAATAAAGGCATGATTTCAGCCGCCGTAAATAAACCATGAATACCACGATGATGCAAAGATAAACCTGCTTTGAGATAGCCAAAAGCTGGTCCGCAAACATTGGCAGCCATACTAGTTTCATCCCCTAGAGTAAAGGTATGGGTAGAGATTTTTCCTTCAAAAGTACGCCCAGTTATCTGAACATTTGTGCTTAAAGGTTTTTTCGGGTTACGAGTATCCACCACACCTCCAACTGTAACGCGATCACGAGAACAAATACCAGCTAACTCTAACATAATGT
Organism: Crocosphaera sp. Alani8; assembly: GCF_038442745.1. NCBI lineage: Bacteria > Bacillati > Cyanobacteriota > Cyanophyceae > Chroococcales > Aphanothecaceae > Crocosphaera > Crocosphaera sp. Alani8. Next base: position 6,501 of record NZ_JARVCN010000025.1, on the reverse strand, counting down.
CATCGGCGTGTTCCATGTTTTCTAGGGTTAGAATGCCATTGGTGCGATCTAGGAAGGCTTCTACTTCGCTGTCAGTCATGGCTTTGGCTTGATCCACACTAAAACCGGGTAGATGGGCAATATCTTCTCTGATGGTGGCGCGATAGGCTTGCCAGTTGGCAATACCCACACCGAACGTTATCTTAACATTGTGAATTTCGTGATAGCTTTGGGCTGCCACAGAGGCGGCGGCGGTTAACAGTCCGGGGGTTGCACCACAACCTGTCATGTAGGTTATGCCAGCGGACTGTAGTTCCCCTTGTAATTGTAGCAGTTGTTCAACGGCACTAGTGCGCTTGAGGGCATCTACTAACACCCCTTTCCACCCAGAGGCGATAAACTGTCTAGCTACATCAGCCATGAAGGTATTAGGCAGGTTAGGAAGGGCTAAGAAATAGCCGTCTACTTTGGACGTTTCTAAGAGGTCTTTGATACTATGGTTGCTAAGGGTTCCGTAGGGGTCTAAATAACCAATTGATCCTTGTTGGTTATAGGTTGTGATTGCTGTTTGGGGGTTTAGCCCTGTTTCACAATAAGCATAACCCTTAAGATCCGCTGCTGCAACCCAATTCATTTCCTGTTTTGGCGCAAGAACTTTGGTAGCGGCTTGTCCGAGGCCTCCGAATCCGAGTATCCCAACTTTCATGGTCTGATGATTACTCATTCTTGAACTGTCTCTTATAATTACCTTTTTCTATTATGTAAGCTGGTGGTGCCGAGAAATATAAATTTTCATCAATTATTTTTCTTTTTTTGGCATCAACTAATATATAAATAGAAAATAAATACTAAATTAATTGTTAAAATTATGTTTCAGGTTGGGGATATTCTCTATCAACGATATCGACTCATAGAAGCTTTAGGTAAAACGGCTATTGGTCATCAAACTTGGTTAGCGGATGATTTATTTTCTCCCATCGATTTATACGCTGAGCAAAAAGAAGAATTACCTTGGTTAAAGTTTGTTTTTGATTTAAATCAAGCTTTTCGCTCGAAGGTTTATGAAAAAGTAACTGTTAAATTATTAGCTTTTAATCCCCAACTGTCTTGGGAACAGTTTAAGTTATTTGAACGAGAAGCTAAGGTTTTACAAGGATTAGATCATGCTTTTATTCCCTGTTATCGTAACTATTTTGAAGTTTCGCAAGAGCAAGGAAATGGGGTTCCTTGGTTCGGTTTAGTGGAGGATTATATTCCAGGAAAATCTCTACAGGATTTATTGGATGATGGACAACGATTTCCTGAGATAAAAGTACGTCAAATTGCTGTTAAAGTTCTTAAGCTACTAATTTATTTGCACGAACTAAATCCGCCTATTTTGCATCGGGACATTAAACCTAGTAATTTGATTTTGGGGGAAGATAATAATATCTATTTGATTGATTTTGGTACAGTTCAAGAACAAAATTCGGTTACCAATATTAGTTTTACTGTTGTAGGAACCAGTGGTTACACTCCTCTAGAACAATTTTGGGGCAAGGCAGTTTTTGCCTCTGATTTATACGCTTTAGGAGCAACCTTAATCCATCTTTTAACTGGGATTTCCCCGACAAATTTATACAACCAAGATTATCAAATTGATTTTAAAAACTCAGAAAAAATTAATCCTAACTTCAAAGATTGGTTGACAACTTTAGTTGACATCAAAGTATCTCAGCGTTATCCAACCGCAAAGGAAGCATTAACCGCTTTGAAAACGGGAAAAGTTTCTAATAGAAAAAGAAAAACTAATTTATTGCCAGGGAACAAACGCAAAGAATTAATCACCAAAATAAAATTAGACAAAACTAGTAATTCCTTACAATTTCAGATTCCATCCTCTCAATTAAAACCTTTGAAAAAATTACTAGAAATGGACATAAATTTAAGTTCTGATCACTTAAGCATTAGAAAAATGATTCCTTTAATTACAGTGTCGGGACTTTTATTGATTCCCTTTTCTTTCATCTTTACTGGAATTGTAATTCAAAACCCTTCATTTATTATGGCATCTTTGGAAATAATGGGCGGGATGAGTTTTTTAATGGTTTTTGTCATCTTATTAATTTATGTCATCGGTAGGGTAAGTTCAAAAACTTGTTTATTGTTAGATAAAGAAACGCTAAAGATACAAGAAAAAATATTCGGATTTGAGTACCATAAAGAAGAAGAATCTAAGAGAAACATTTTAGGAATTTTTATTCATGACTTATACCATCAATATAAAGTTACAATTAACACAAGAAAAATGATTTATCAACTAGGCAATCAATTAACAGAAGAAGAAGCTCTTTGGTTAGCCAAAGAAATTGAAGATTGGTTAAATTAAGATATTTGAAATTATGTTTAAAATCGGCGAAATTATTGCTAAAAAATACCAACTCAAGGAAAGATTAGGTCACACAGCAACCGGTCATCAAACTTGGTTAGCGATTGATCAACTATCCCAAGAAAGTATTACCTTGAAACTATTAGCATTTAGTCCTCAAATGCAATGGGAAGAGTTAAAATTATTTGAAAGAGAAGCAGAAGTTTTACAGTCCCTTTGCCACAAGAGAATTCCTACATATAGAGACTATTTCGACATAGATAAAGACTTGGGAAATGGCATTGCTTGGTTTGGTTTGGTACAAGATTATATTCCAGGTAAATCATTACAGGAATTGTTAGAAAGAGGAAAAATTTTTAACGAAGAAGAAACCTATAACATTGCCTTAGAAATTTTAGAAATACTGGTCTATTTACACGAATTAAACCCTTTAGTAATTCATCGAGATATTAAACCCAGTAACTTAATTTTAGGAGAAGATAATCATATTTATTTAATAGATTTTGGTGCAGTACAGGCACAAGGTGCCATGACTGGTGTAACATTTACAGTAGTGGGAAGTAGTGGTTATGCTCCCTTAGAACAGTTTTGGGGTAGAGCAGTACCCGCTTCAGATATTTACGCATTAGGGGCAACTTTAATCCATTTATTAACAGGAATATCCCCTGTTGACTTGCCTCATAAAGACTCTCAGATTCAATTTTCTGATAAGGTTGATATTGCTAATTACTTTGTTTCTTGGTTAGAAAAAGTTACTAATATCTCCATTGAAAAACGCTTTCAAACCGCACAAGAAGCTTTGATATTTTTACAAAACAAACAAGATTTAAATCCTATTATTGATGTAGACAACTCTCAGAATAAACTATCTCAACCTAAATACAGTCGTTTTATTCTCACAAAAAGAAAAGATAGACTATTGTTATATTTACCTTCCCAAGTTGCCAACAAGCTAGGGAAGAAATCATTAGTCATGACTCTTTGTGCTGTTGGTGTTATTACCTTCACACTCTTTCCCTTTTCTCTGCTAGTTTTATTATTTATTTATCAATATTGTAAAGATATGAGGGTTGTTTTCTTAGAAGAATCTTTTAAGATACAACGCACTATTTTCGGATTAACTTATCAATCTATTAATCGCTCAAATAACGAAATTATTGGGGTATTTTTGTACGGGAATTCTAACAATCATCAAGTCAAAATTAGAACAAAAAAAAGAAGTTATATTATAGGAGAAAATCTCAAGGAAGAAGAATGTGCTTGGTTAGCTAAAGAAATTCAAGATTGGATATACTATCATGGTAATTAAATATAACATTTCTTGGACTCATAAGGTACACCTAACTCCTGCCCCCTGCCTACTGCCTCCTGCATCAAAGTGATAACCTCTGTACATCAAAAGCATGAGAACTGCTATAAATACATCTGAAATTTAACAGATTGTAGAGACGTTTTCTGTAACGTCTCCACAAAAAGAAACTGACTTAAACAGTAGCTAGAACTTCTGCTTCTCTAGCTTGCATCACTTTCATTAAATCTAACATCCGATTAGAATAACCCCATTCATTGTCATACCAAGAAATGACTTTAAAGAAGTTAGAATTTAATTCCATACCAGCTTGAGCATCGAAAATACTAGAATGAGCATCCCCATTAAAGTCCATGGAAACTACATCTTCATCGGTATAATCTAACACCCCTTTTAACTCACCCAAAGCGGCTGCTTTCATAGCTTCACAAATAGCTTGATAACTAGTGGCTTTTTCGGTTTTAAAAGTTAGATCAACCACAGAAACATCCGGAGTAGGAACTCGTAAAGCCATACCGGTTAACTTACCCTTTAATTCAGGGATCACCAGAGTGACCGCTTTAGCCGCCCCTGTGGACGCAGGGATGATGTTTTGGGCTGCTCCTCGTCCTCCCCGTAAATCTTTCTTGCTAGGCCCATCTACGGTGGGCTGAGTGGCTGTCATGGCGTGTACTGTGGTCATTAACCCTTCCGCTAAGCCAAAGTTATCGTTGATTACTTTGGCAATAGGGGCTAAACAGTTGGTGGTGCAACTAGCGTTGGAAACGATATAATCTTTATTGGGATCGTAGTCTTGATCGTTGACTCCCACAACAAAAGTATTTACCCTTTCAGGATCTTTAGTTGGCGCAGAAATAACCACTCGTTTTGCACCAGCTTTGAGGTGTTTGCTAGCAGTTTCGTGGGTAGTAAATAGACCGGTTGACTCCACTACATAGTCTATTCCAATTTGTCCCCAAGGTAATTCTTCGGGGTTGCGAATGGCAAAACAAGGAATGAATTTACCATTGACTACGATACCATCCTCTCTGGCTTCCACTGTGCCATCAAAACGTCCGTGAGTGGAATCATATTTCAGTAAATAGGCTATGTTTTCGGCAGGAACAAGATCGTTGATGCCTAAAAATTCAAAATCAGGATTGTTGATACCTGCGCGAAAAACTAATCTACCAATACGGCCGAACCCGTTAATGCCAATTTTTACTTTTGCCACGAGGGAAACTCCTTAAAAATGAACGATTTTTGAACTTGAAGGGAAAAAATAATACTGTTTGTTTATCCCATTGACGGGAAGATTAATTATTCATATCGTAAGATTTTTTTGCAGAATTCTCTCAATATCAACAAAGTTTTTATATTGTTCCCAGATTAACTTTATTTTAATGTTAAAATTAATATATTGAGTGTATAATGCACGAGTTTAGCTAATAGTTAAAAAAGATTAACTTTTTTAACCACTATATCAATAAAAGTATACCAAACTTAGACTAAGGTTAAGTTTTATTATAAGAATAACCTATCTAATTTTATTATTTATGTCTTTAATTTCTTTACCGCAACTGGCTAATCTTAAAACATCCCATGATGACTGTGAACAACGCTTAATTTTAACCGATGTTTCTTGGCAAGAATACGAACAATTTTTAGAATCCTTGGGAGATAGTGGTGCTTATCGAACAATTTACTTACAAGGAGTATTAGAAATTATGTCGCCGAGTCGCCGTCATGAAGTTAGTAAGAAAAACATTGGTCGATTATTAGAAGTGTATTTAGAAATAGCAGAAATTGACTTTTGGGGACTGGGTTCCACAACGTTAATAGCAAGAAAAGGAGAAGCTGGAAAAGAACCTGATGAATGTTATTGCTTACAAACAGAAAAAGAATTTCCCGATCTGGCCATTGAAATTATTGTTACCAGTGGTAGTATCAAAGTTTTAGAAGTTTATCGTCGTTTGGAAGTTAAAGAAGTTTGGTTATGGCAAAACGATCAACTTGATATTTATTGTCTGGAAAATGAACAATATTCTCCCAAAGAAACAAGCCAACTTTTACCCGAACTAAATATTAATCTACTTTGTCAATTTATTAATCATCCTAACCCTCGTTTAGCGATGAAAGAATTTAGAGCAAAATTGAGAATTTAGAATTTAAAATCAAGGATAGATAGTAACTTAAATATCCAGATGAGATTAACAAGAAGTTAAGGTAAAAAAACAATATTTAAAAAAAAAATAAAATATTAATTCATTCTATCATTATTAAAGTATTATAATAGACCGTAAGTCTTTAAAGATGACTTCATTAGCAGGAAAAATATCAATATTTCAACCTGTTAAATACCCAAAGATAAGACACTATTGGAGTTATAAATAATGGTTGCAACACCCGATAAAACCCAAGGACAAGAGACTCCCCTATCTCCCGAAGAATTGAAAAAAATTCATGCTTACTGGCGCGCTTGTAACTATTTAGCAGTGGGGATGATTTATCTAAAAGATAATCCTTTACTTAAAGAACCCCTAACAGAAGCCCACGTTAAAAACCGTTTATTAGGTCATTGGGGATCGAGTCCTGGCTTAAGTTTTATCTATATCCATCTTAATCGTCTCATCAAAAAACACGATCTAGATGTTGTTTATATGGCAGGTCCGGGTCACGGCGCGCCTGGGATTTTGGGACCTGTTTACTTAGAAGGAACCTACTCAGAAGTTTATCCAGAAAAAAGTGAAGATGAAGAAGGAATGAAAGCCTTTTTCAAACAATTTTCTTTCCCCGGTGGCATTGGTAGTCATTAGACCTCTTGCAAAAGTGTTTCATGGTATGATTAAAAGTTATCCATTTTTGG
>NZ_JARVCN010000024.1:0-15823 GCF_038442745.1 Crocosphaera sp. Alani8 | reverse complement strand
GATGCCAGACTCAATATTTACAAGAAGCCATTCTCAGTTAGTGTGAGATTGGCTTCACTTCTTTAATAAGTAACTTAAAGCAATTCCTGTTTGCATTCCTACCAATGTCCAAACAAGAACTAACCCTATAACCTCCCCCAAAAAAAGATGAGTAATCGAATGTAGTATCCCTCCTACCATCCAGCCTCCTGACAATGCGAAAGACCAAGTTATACTACTAATAAAAATCCAAAGATAACTTTTATGTATAAAAGATTTCAATATAAACCACTGCCAACAGCCAATCCATAATCCGGCTGTGCCACCTAACATTAATCCAGTAGTTAGACGAACCATAGTTAACTCAGTTCGTGGAGCAAACCAACCGATAAGTCCTAAACTACTTTCTCCCATCAAAAGCCAAGCTACGAACGTAGATAAAATCCATAACCAGGGGTGGGGCATAAAACGACTTAAGACCAAAGCCTGAAAACAAGCAATAATAGTCACTCCAATCATTGCTTGTAAAAGCTTTAAATCATCTACTTCGCCAATTTGCACCCAAACTAAGCTAGACATGAAACCTACGACAGTAAACCCAATCCAGCTTAGAGAATTAAATTGAAGCGGTACTAAATTCATTAATTTTCTCGAGTCTTGTTTACTGTACTGCATTTTGTCTTACTTTATTAGCTTAATTTCCAGATAGTAGTCTTGTCGACTGGACTACTAACTTTGTAGTTGATCAAGCGAATTTTTAGAAAAATTTTAATGAGATCCCCGAACTCTGATAGACTTTTCACTAAGGCCTAAATTTAAGACCACCTCTGAGAAAATAAGATAAGGAGATAGGGAGGACATACCTTGGAAAGCACACTAGGTTTAGAAATTATTGAAGTTGTCGAACAAGCGGCGATCGCTTCAGCAAAATGGATGGGTAAAGGCGAGAAAAATACTGCTGACGAAGTAGCAGTAGAAGCCATGCGCGAAAGAATGAACAAAATTCATATGCGTGGCCGGATCGTCATTGGAGAAGGGGAACGGGATGATGCTCCTATGCTCTATATCGGTGAAGAAGTTGGCATTTGTACCCGTGAAGATGCCAAAAATTTCTGCAACCCAGAAGAATTGATTGAAATTGACATCGCTGTTGATCCCTGTGAAGGAACCAACCTGGTTGCTTACGGACAAAACGGTTCTATGGCTGTATTGGCTATTTCTGAAAAAGGCGGTTTATTCGCGGCCCCTGACTTCTACATGAAGAAGTTAGCCGCCCCTCCTGCAGCTAAAGGTCACGTTGACATCAATAAATCAGCTACTGAAAATCTCCAAATCTTAGGAGACTGCTTAGAACGTAGCGTTGAGGAATTAGTGGTTGTGGTGATGGATCGTCCTCGTCACAAAGAATTAATTCAAGAAATTCGTGCGGCTGGCGCAAGGGTTCGTCTCATCAGCGATGGTGACGTTTCTGCGGCTATTTCCTGTGGGTTCGCTGGAACCAATATTCACGCCTTAATGGGTATTGGTGCGGCTCCTGAAGGGGTGATTTCTGCGGCTGCCATGCGTTGTTTAGGCGGTCACTTCCAAGGACAATTAATTTATGATCCTGAAGTGGTCAAAACCGGTTTAATTGGAGAGAGCCGTGAAGGAAACTTGGCTCGTCTCAAAGAGATGGGTATCGAAGACGCTGATCGGGTTTACACTGATAGGGAGTTGGCCAGTGGTGAAACCGTACTATTTGCTGCTTGTGGTATCACTCCAGGAACCTTAATGGAAGGTGTTCGTTTCTTTCATGGTGGCGCAAGGACTCAAAGTTTGGTAATTTCGAGTCAATCTAAGACAGCCCGTTTTGTTGATACTATCCATATTATGGATCAACCTAAGTATATTGAACTTAGCTAATATACGAATTAGGAGATAGGGACTATAAACTCTCTATCTCCTAATTCGATTTTTGAATACACCTTAAAACCCCCAGTCATACTAGAAAACCTTGTAAAACTGGGGGTTTAATTCTTGTTTGCGGGTCTTCTGATTGAAACCTAACTGCCGGAAGGAACTCCAGCTTTAGTTACATCCAAGGGGAATTAACTTCTAGAGAACGGCCCCGGCACTCAGCCGGCTAACTCCAACCAGAAGACCCACGGTTTTACTACTATCTATCATGGGCATCACCTCCTGTCTTACCTAAACGGTTATTCTTTACGTTTACAAACACTAGTCTAGCGTAAGGTATTTAGAAAAATCAAGGGTATGACGAAAAAATCTTGCAGCGATTTGGGGGCAACCTCCAAAATGGAGATGTAGATAGGAACTATGAAGGTTACGATGGTACCATCCTTCTGCATGACTAGGGCTATTTGTATGCCAACTAGATAAATGAAATAAAGGTTGACTAGGGGGAATGGTTAACTCAGAGCGATGAAATTCATGACCCCAAAGGACTTCTCCGAGATTCAAGAGTAAACTAGAACGCAAAGCGGTTCCTTGTTTGTACCCTAAAGTCAATTTCTTCCCCATTTTAGCGGTTGTGCCTAAAATGCCCACCATTGGCCAAACATTTCCCTCAAAGTTAACGATTTTTTCACACAGATACATTAACCCCCCACATTCGGCATAAGTAGGCATTCCCCTCTCAATTGCCTCCTTAACCATCTTCAAGGCTTTTTTGTTGCTAGATAAAGCCGAGGCAAACATTTCAGGAAAGCCACCCCCAAAATATAAACCAGCAACACCTTCGGGTAAGCTTTCATCATTCATAGGACTCCAGTAACATAGCTTGGCTCCCCATTGTTCTAGGATGTCTAAGTTGTCAGAATAATAAAAGTTAAAGGCTTTATCTTGAGCGATCGCTATTTTAACCAGTGGAGTTACTGGACAATAGGGAGACTGAGAAATAGGGTAATTGGGGGACGAAGTGGTGAGGTAAGGCAGTAATTGCTCCCAATTAAAACAATTTTCTGCTAAATAAGCTAATCTGTCTAAGAAACAATCAATTTCTGGGAGTTCCTGGGTGGGTACTAGTCCCAAATGACGATCTGGAATTGTTAAAGATTCTTGACGATAAATTACTCCTAAAACCGCTATGTTAAGAGGTTCCAGAGCAGTTTTAAGTAAGGCTAGATGGCGATCACTCCCCACTCGGTTCAAAATTACTCCAACAAGGTTAATATCAGCATCAAGAAAACCGTATCCATAAGCGATCGCCGCCACCGATCCCGATAAACGACTACAATCAATGACTAACACCACAGGAATCTTTAAAATTTTAGCGATGTGCGCCGTGCTTCCATAATTTTGATACTGAGTTTCTTCTTCCCCTCCTGGAAGGTTGGGATTGATTATCTCCCCTACAGTCTCCTGCTTGCTTTCTCCTGCTTTCTGAAAAGGAACCCCATCGAATAATCCCATAACCCCCTCAATCAGTGCATAATCAACACCCTGACAGTGTTGGGCAAAACAGGATTTAACATAACCAATAGAGGTTAGAATCGGGTCTAAATTGCGACAGGGACGACCTGTGATATAACTGTGAAACATGGGATCGATATAGTCTGGACCCACTTTAAAAGATTGAACCTGAGCGGATTTTTGCTTTAAAAAAGCCAATAATGCCAAAGTAACGGTTGTCTTCCCTGTGCCACTGCGATCGCCAGCAATAATTAAAGTCACGATTTTCTGCGAGTATAATTGGGCAAATTATCGCTAATTTTATTTAATGAGATAAAAATAAGCAAAAATAACCGTAAATTTGCCACCTTACCCATTTTGGTTTTAATGTTACCCTATGTGTAGGCAAATCTAACAAAATTTTCATCATCACAGTTATTATCAGCAAAACAAGCTATAATAAATCAAATACTTTTGTACTAAAATAGTTGTGTAAGAATTAGATAGAGGGACTAATGGCTGCGATTACGAACAATCCAGATAAAGAAAAGGCATTAAGCTTAGTTCTCAACCAAATTGAGAAAAATTTCGGTAAAGGCTCCATAATGCGTCTTGGAGACGCAGCCAGAATGAAGGTAGAAACCTTATCCACTGGTGCTTTAACCCTAGATTTAGCATTGGGGGGAGGATTGCCCATGGGAAGAATAGTAGAAATTTACGGACCAGAAAGTTCTGGTAAAACTACCTTAGCCCTCCATGCGATCGCAGAAATTCAAAAAGCAGGGGGTGTGGCAGCGTTTGTGGATGCTGAACACGCGCTAGATCCCACCTATTCAGGGGTTTTGGGGGTAGATATCGATAATTTGTTAGTAGCTCAGCCAGATACGGGAGAATCTGCCTTAGAAATCGTCGATCAGTTAGTGCGATCGGCAGCAGTGGATTTAGTGGTTATTGATTCGGTAGCAGCGTTGGTTCCCCGAGCAGAAATTGAGGGGGAAATGGGAGATACTCAAGTGGGTTTACAAGCTCGTTTGATGAGTAAAGCGTTGCGTAAAATCGCTGGAAATATTGGTAAATCCGGGTGTGTAGTTATTTTCCTCAACCAGTTACGGCAAAAAATTGGAGTAACCTACGGAAGTCCGGAAGTTACAACCGGGGGAACCGCACTCAAGTTTTATGCTTCGGTTCGTTTAGATATTCGTCGTATTCAAACTTTGAAAAAAGGTAGCGAAGGAGAATATGGTATTCGTGCTAAGGTAAAAGTAGCTAAAAATAAAGTAGCCCCACCGTTCCGTATTGCTGAATTTGACATTATTTTCGGGAGAGGAATCTCTCAGATGGGGTGTATGTTAGATTTAGCTGAACAATGCGATGTGGTTACCCGTAAAGGAGCTTGGTATAGTTACAACGGAGACAACATTTCTCAGGGAAGAGATAACGCGGTTAAATACTTAGAAGAAAATTTGGAAGTTGCTGAAACCATCGAACAACAAGTACGTGAAAAATTAGAGTTAGGATCATTGAGTTTTGCCATTTCCCAAGGAGAAGAGGAAGAGTAAAAGAAAAAGCGATTACAGTAAGTGTAGAATTGGGAATTTTGATGCTTCTTGATTCTACATTTTTATGTCTTAAGTCTTCTGAAAAATCCCTACAAAATATTAATTTTTATCGTTTAATCTAAATGCCATTAACAGAAGAAACCCTACTAGGAAAATCCGTAGAAGAATTAACTACTTGGGTAAAACAACAAGGACAACCAGCCTATAGAGGCAAACAACTCCATCAATGGTTGTATCAAAAAGGTGCGCGCTCCCTCACCGAAATCTCTGTTTTTCCCAAAGCATTAAGAGAAGAATTAAAAGATTATCCTATCGGTCGATCTAGCATTTATCACTGTAGCGTTGCCCCAGATAAAACTAGAAAATATCTTTTACAATTAGAAGACGGATTAATCATTGAAACTGTCGGAATACCAACAGCAAAACGCTTAACGGTTTGTGTTTCTTCTCAAGTAGGATGTCCCATGAGTTGTGATTTTTGTGCAACTGGAAAAGGGGGGTATGAACGGAATTTAAGCAGTGCAGAAATTGTAGATCAAGTATTAACCGTACAAGAGGAGTTTCAAGAAAGAGTTAGTCATGTTGTGTTTATGGGAATGGGAGAACCGTTATTAAACACAAAAGAAGTGGTCAAAGCTATTAAAATTCTCAATCAAGATATGGGAATAGGACAGCGATCGCTCACTGTTTCTACTGTAGGTGTAAAGAAGAAAATTTTAGAATTAGCTCATCATAAACTACAAGTAACCTTTGCTGTGAGTCTTCATGCAGCAAATCAAAGTTTGAGAGAAAAACTCATCCCCAGTGCTAAATTCTATCCTCTTCCTAAACTATTAGCTGATTGTCGAAAATATGTAGAAATAACAGGAAGAAGAGTGAGTTTTGAATACATTTTATTAGGGGGAGTTAATGATCTCCCAGAACAAGCAATAAAATTAGCTAAATGTTTAAAAGGGTTTCAAAGTCATGTTAATTTGATTCCCTATAACCCTATAGAAGAAGTGGACTATCGACGACCAAACGCTGACAGCATTAACTCATTTAGCAGTATTTTAGAAGAACAAAATATTGCTGTTACTGTACGCTATTCACGGGGACTAGAAGCCAATGCCGCTTGTGGGCAGTTAAGAGCTATGTTGGCTCAGAAAGAGTGAGCAACCTGAGTTCGGTGTTAGGAGAGCAACTCCGCAGCGAACCACCGCGGAGTTGAATCTTTTTTTATGGTTAAGCTTCAGAAGCAACCGCTTCGGGTTCTGCCACTTCCGGTTCTTCCTCTGCTGTCTCTGAGGAAACTGTATCTAGTCTGATGGTGAGATAGCGCATAACTTCTTCCCCCAAACGCATCATCCGTTCTAGGGGTGCGATTTGGGTTCCATCTGCTTGATAATTAAACTGAACGTAAATACCATCTACCTTTTTTTGAATGGGATAGGCGAGACGACGTTTGCCCCAAATTTTCACTTCTAGATTAGTGGCATTATTTTCAGTCAAGAATTCCTTATAGGTGGTTACAGCTTGGTTTACTTGCTCTTCTGAGAAATCAGGACGCAAGATAAAAATCATTTCGTATTGTTGGCTCATGGGTTTAAACTCCTTCTGGACAAGTTGGCTTCATCAATGACTTAAAGTCAAGAAGCAAGGACTAATGGAAACTAATCAAAGAAAAAATGTCCCCTTTTTGAGACAGATTCCTTTAAGATCATACTACGACTCCATGACTAATGGCTCAAATATTGAAAAGCTAGTTAGTCTGGTTCTAACTTATTTTACTGCTCAAGTATATGCCGCAACGCTACGTTCGAGTAAAAACCAATCAAGGAAACATCCATTACGGCTCCCTCAATCTTAATCGCAGTGTGGCGGTGTTTGACGCTGCCCCTTGGGACGGAGGCCAACCCAGTGGCGTTGTCCTGAAGGCTGATAGTTACGAATTTTTGGCTCCTTGTTTTCCTTCTAAAATTATTGCTGTGGGCAGAAATTATAAAGCCCACGCTGCAGAATTGGGTAATAAGGTGCCAGAAGAACCATTACTGTTTCTGAAACCTCCTTCTAGTATTATTGGAGAAGGGCAACCCATCTATTATCCTCAGCAGTCTCAGCAAGTTGATTATGAGGGGGAATTAGCTTTAGTGATAGGTGAGGTGACTAAAAATTGTTCTGAGAAAGAGGCTCGTAGCAAAATTTGGGGTTATACTATCGCTAATGATGTTACCGCCCGTGATTTTCAGAAAAAAGATAATCAGTGGGTTCGGGCAAAGGGGTTTGATACGTTTTGTCCTCTTGGTCCTTGGGTGATTCGTGAATTGAGTGCAGCTGCGGCAATTCAAACTTTTGTTAACAATGAGACAGAACCGCGCCAGTGTGCTTTGGTACAGGATATGATTTTCTCCCCTCAAACCATTGTCTCCTACATCTCTCAGATTCTTACGCTATTTCCTGGGGATATTATTCTGACGGGAACCCCCGAAGGGGTAGGCCCTATTAAGATTGGTGATCGCATTCGAGTAGAAATAGAGGGTATAGGTGGCATTGAAAACCCCGTCATGAGTGTACCAATGACATGATCACCAGCGAACCTGAGAATAAGCGGCTTCAGAAATGGTAGGGATTTCTGCGTAGCGGCCCAGAATTGACTGGATCATAGAAAAATAGGAGGCGGCTAGACCACCTAAAAATAGTACATTAAAGAGGGTTTCAATAATAATGCCACCTCGCAAAGCCGGCATCAAGACGAATTGCATAATAATCCCTCCCAATGCTAATAGAATACCGATGAGAATCGATTGCATGGCATTGTAGCGGATAAAATGGCTAATTCTATCGTTGCGAACTACGGCGGCAAATAAAATGATAAATACAAGAAAACTACCAAAACGTCCCAACGGACCCAGTAGGGAACTTACCAAGTTATAAGTTAGTCCTACTGGTATAGCAGGAAGCAATAAAAAGTTAAAAGCCGGAAACTGTTGAACCAGGTAAGTGCCAAAATAGGCAGTGTCGAAAATGGCAAAGCAATAGACTAAAGTGCTAAAAATGCGATCTGATATAGTGATTGAACCGCGCCAGGTCATTCGGGGTTGCTCCTTGATTTTCAAACTAACTTCACCTTTTAATGTACAACATTTATTCGGTAATCAGTTATCAGTGGTTCTAGGGATCAATTTTATTGTAAGTCTAATAATCCTTGTGTTTTGAGTTTAAAATTAAAGCGAATTCCCATTTTATTTCCTCGTTCTTTTAATCTTTTTTCTATATCTCCTTGGACTCTTCTGGAAACTTTTTTTAATACTTTAACTTTGCCTGATTCATCGCTATTTTGATATGTCTGTTTTTCGTCTTCTGTCATGCAAATTTTAGCATCTATAGGTCGTGTCCATAAGACTTGATTATGCTCATCATTAATAGATAAATTTCCATTTTCTTGAGTCCAGCAGTTTTTAATGTCTTCTAGTATGCTTCTACTGGGACGGTCTATGATTGTAACTTTCAGCCAATGACACTGATATGTTTGACGGACTAAATGTTGTTTTAAGCTGGCATAAATATCACGGGAATAACCAATAAATTTTAACTGCTTATTTTTGTTGAAAATTGCGTAGACTCCAATTTTATTTTGTAAGTTTTCGTCAATTACTCCAGTTTCATCTAGATAGGGTAAATAGTCTAAGGCTTCCAAACTAGGCAGTTGCGTTTCAGTAATCATAGTTAATGCTGGATAAAATAATGAAATCAAAAACAAAAGAATTCACATAATCCTCACTATATAATATTCTAATACTCTCGACTCTTTGCAAGCTTGAGAGATGTTTTTGTAACAAGACTTCACATTTTTGTGCTGTGCAGAAAATGTTAATTTTTCTCATATTTTTTTAACTGAATTGATATAATTTGAGAGTCAACGAACTTAACTATATGTTGAGAAATTAAACTTTGTATATCCAAGACTTTCTCCTATAGCAGAGATAATTAATAGACTATCTCTACTAAAAATATTCAAATCAATTAACTTGTTAAACTTTCTTCATAAGTAGGAAAATCAGCATAACCCTCTGGTTCAAAAGAGTACCAATATTTAATATCAGCAGGAGGATTTAAAGGCCAATTATTAGTAAACCTTTCTACTAGGTCGGGGTTACTGATAAAGGGTCGACCAAAGGCAATCAAATCAGCTTCTTTTGCGTTAATTGTTGCTTCTGCAGTCTCTTGTGTATAACCACAATTTCCTATTAATATACCATCAAAGACTTCTCTAAGTTCTCCTAGTGTTACGGGTTCTCCTAGTTCATGAAATCCAAATCCTAACCCATCTAGCACATGAAGATATGCCAAACTATATTTATTCAACTGTTGAGCAACGTAGGTAAATAATTCTCTGTATTCAGGACAGCCCATATCATTAAAAGCACCGTTTGGGGATAATCTTACCCCTATTTGGCTAGAAGAAAATACAGTTAATGTTGCTTCAAGAATTTCTTGCAGAAAGCGGGAACGGTTTTCAATACTTCCTCCATATTTGTCTGTACGATGGTTTGTTTTTGATTGTAAAAATTGATCAATTAAGTAACCGTTTGCTGCGTGAATTTCAACTCCATCGAAACCAGCTTTTTTGGCTCTCTCTGCAGCTAAGCGATAGTCTTCAAGAATACCAGAGATTTCTTCTGTTTCCAAAGCACGAGGAGTTTCGTAAGGTTCTTTACCAATAGGAGTATGAATATAGTCACCATTCAGTTTCACAGCAGAAGCAGAAACTGGTAATTGATTGTTTTCTTGAAAGCTACTATGGGATGCTCTTCCACAGTGCCAAAGTTGTAAAAAAATCGGAGTTTCTGTTTCATGAAGTGCTTGGGTTATTGGTTTCCAAGCTTCCATTTGTTTATCTGAATAAATACCTGGACTATTCAACCAACCACAACCTTGTCGAGAAATAACTGTTGCTTCACTAATAATCAATCCGGCTGATTTTCTTTGTGTGTAGTATTGTTTCATGAGGTCATTGGGTATTCTTTCTTCTCCAGCCCTTGAACGGGTTAAAGGTGCCATGACTACTCGATTTTTTAGGTTAATACTACCGACTTGACAAGGACTCAAAAGTGTGGGTGAATTTGTCATCTTACTGATAAGATTAATTAGTGTCTACTAAATATTTTATCTTGAATTGATAAATTTTTTATATCCTACATAAGAGACGAGAAGTATGTATTATCAGACTAGGGGGTAATTTATTAATTATCTCAACACCCCTAGTAAGTTAGGATTTTAAATAGTTTTCTAAGCTGAATTTTCCAGAACCAAAAGCAAGTACCATTAATAGACCACCCATTAAACCTAAATTCTTAAAAAAAGCGATTTCTTCTTCTGGAAAAGTTCCATGAAAGATAAAGGTAGCAGGAATTAAAAATCCAATCAACAAACAAGTACCAATTTTAGATTTATATCCGAGTAAAACTGACAATCCTCCCAATATTAGAACCAAAATAGTTGCCCATAGCAATACTTCGGTTAAGGGTAATCCTTTAGAAGCCATATACGCTTGAGTTTGTGCCGGAGATAACAACTTACTGATACCAGACTTAATAAAAATTGCGGATAAAAAGAACCTAGCTAAAAGAGAAACGTAACTTTGGAAAGTAAGTTGATTTAGCATGAATTTATGACCCAATTATATAATTTAGATTAATTTTAGCAATTCCTAATTAAATTGACAATGAGGGGTAAAATTGGGAATATGTTCCCAGGAAGTTACAGCTTTTTGTAAAGATAATGACAACCAACTTTGATATTTGGGATAAAAAGGAAAACGGGGAACTAATTGCCATCCTCGAGAGGATAATAAATCAACTAAACCTTGATGAGAAAAATGAGGATAGTCTGGGTTTACCTCATCTTTAGGACTGATTCCACCCAAGTCTCTGGCTCCTGCTTCTAAACAATCTAACAGACATTGAGAATCTGTAATTAAATTGGGAGGGATTTGTATGGTAATAGATTTGGGTAATATTTCTCTAGCTTTAGCTACCATTTTTGGTAGTTGATGAATAGGAAAAGTCGATACTGCCAGTTTTTGCTTGCTTCCTAGTTGATGAGGTTGTATGATAACCTCTTGAATATTGTGCCATCTTGTTTGAATTTCTGCGATCGCTTCTAATGTTTTCCAGGAGTCCTTCTCTTTTTCTCCTATTCCTATTAAAATACCTGTAGTAAAAGGAATTTTTAACTGACCAGCCCATTCCAATTGTTGTAACCTTAAGGAAGGTAATTTACTGGGTGAATGACGATGGACTGTCTTTAAAAGTTGGGGAGTAATTTGTTCTAGCATTAAACCCATAGACACATTAACTGTTTTTAGAGTTGCCATTTCAGAAAAGCTTAAAATTCCTGCATTAGTATGGGGTAAAAAACCCATAGATAAAGCTAGTTTGCACAAGTCGTAAATGTTTTGAAACCAAGCTTTTCTCCTAGTAGACTGGGGATGAACTTCCCCACTTAGAATTAAAATTTCGCAAACTGATTTATGTGGCAATTGCTGTAATATATTTTTGCTCTTTTCTAAAGTTAACCACTGATCTTGATGAGGATTAACCCTAAAGTTACAATAGGTACAATGGTTAAAACATTCGTAAGTGGGAACCAAGGTATAAGCAGGACTATAAGTAATTTGCTTTGTCATCTTTATGTGTGATACTTAAATTAATAGGCATTTTTGTGAGTATTTTACTATAATACATCTAGACTTGCGGCATTCGGAGGTTTATCATTAGAGTAACTTTTTAACTGTTAAGAATGAGTAACGAAACTTATTTTAATCATCCTATTTTCGGTCTTCTTTATCGTGTCTGCATCCTTGATGACAATCAAGAGTTGTTTACTACATTATACGCTCAACGCTTATTTTTTTTAGTGAAGATGATACCCAATAATACGGTGTTTGAACCGGTGAGTCGCTCAGATGCTAGATTATTAGTAGAAAAGCGTTTGCGTAATCTTCACCGTCTAGGACTTATTCAAGAGTACAAGGACTTTCAAGCTATGTATAGACAAACCTTTCCTTAAATAATATGACAATTGCGAAGAATCTTGACAAAATTCTATCTCAAATCCCTTCGTCGGTTCGTTTGATTGCTGTGACAAAAAAAAAGTCAGTAGCTGCGATTAAAGAAGCTTACGATTACGGAATCCGTGATTTTGCAGAAAGTCGTGTTCAAGAAGCACTTCTGAAGCAAGAAGATTTACAAGAATATGAAGATATTTGTTGGCATTTTATTGGTCATATTCAAACTAATAAGGCTAAAAAAATACTAGAGAATTTTCACTGGATTCACTCGGTTGATAGTCTCAAGTTAGCGGAACACTTAGATAAGTTAGCTATGAAAAATTCTATTTCTCCTAGAGTTTTTCTCCAGGTTAAATTATTGCCAGATCCTAACAAATATGGTTGGGAAGCTGTGGAACTTTTTCAAGACTTACCCACATTAGAATCCTTGAAAAATTTAAAAATTGAAGGATTGATGACTATATTACCGTTAGGATTATCTGAATACGAATGTTTAGACACATTTGACAAAACAAAAGAAACAGCCATTAGAATAACACAAGAGTCATCTTTACGATTAAAAGAGTTATCTATGGGAATGTCTAATGACTATTTATTAGCAGTACAAAAAGGCTCAACCATGATTCGTTTGGGAACGGTTATTTTTGGAGAAAGAGATTAGTTGATTTAAAGCTTGAATAGGGTGTTGGGGTTTCCATCCGGATAGTCTTTTTACTTGTGAACGACAAGAATATCCAGTGACTAAATAATGGGGTCTATCTTCAATATTTTTAGGTAGATATTGATACCAACTACTGTGATAAATATCTTTAGATTTTTCATGATTTTCTCTTTCATGACCGTACATTCCAGCCATTCCACAGCAACCAACGGATAGTGTTTCTAATCTAATACCCATATTTTTAAAAACTGTTTGCCATTGTTTTTGGGAGTTAAAAACAATAGACTTTTCGTGGCAGTGTCCTAACAAGTAGTAGGAATTACTTGTTTGAAGCTTGGGCAATATTTTATCTTGTTTAACTAAGAATTCTTGAATAAGTTGAACTTTATTTAAATTGTTTTTATTCCCTACAATTCTATCATATTCATCTCGATAAGTTAGAGTCATACTTGGTTCAATTCCAATCAGAGGGATATCTAAATCTAAAACACATTTCAAGTTATTAATATTGTGCTGAACCACAGTTTTAAAATCATTAGTAAATCCTTTTAGATGCAAAGGTTTCCCATTGACAAAAAAAGGTAAAATATACACATCATAGCCTAAGCTATTGAAAAAATCATAAACATCTATCACTAATTGTGATTCGTAGAAGCTAGTAAACGCATCTTGTAATAAAATAATACTATTTTTTTGTTCTTCTCTCGATAATTTTTTTAGCGTTTCTATTCTTAATTCTATTGTTAATTGTTGGCGTAAAATAAGGGGACTAATTAAAGGTGGGTCAACTAAATTTAATCCTTTAGTAATCAATAATTGGCTGAAATAATTTTGGGTAAGTTTGTTAAATATGTTAGGAGCAAAAGACTGATAATAAGCTAATTGCTCTATATTGCTCATAAAATAATCTCTTAAATGACGTAAATAACGACCATGATAAAGTTCTAAAAACCGAGATTTTAAATCAGGTATATCAACATGAATTGGACATTGACTTACACAAGCTTTACAAGCAAGACATCCCTGCATTGCTATATAAATATCGTGAGAAAAATCTTCTTTTCTTTGCCATTTTTGTAAAGTATAAAAGATTTTTTTTAAAATACTTAAACTCTCATTGCCATCTTTTTCAGAGTTTGATTTTGATAGTAATCTTAACCATTCTCTCAATAACATTGCTCTTCCTTTTGGAGAGTGAATTCGATCTCGGCTTTGTTTAGCGGAAGGACAAATAAGTTCATCAAAATCAAAGTTAAAGCAGGCACCATTTCCATTACAATTGAAAGCAGCTTCATACTCTTTTCTAAACTGTTGAGATACTTGGCGATCAAAGTGTCCTCTTAAAGTTGATTCTAGCTTAACAATTTTATCGGTACTATTGTAGGGAGTAACAATTTTTCCTGGGTTTAATTTATTGTCAGGATCAAAAGCTTGTTTTATCTTTCTTAAGTCTTGATATAGTTCTTCACCAAAAAATAAAGGAGTGTATTCGCTACGAAATCCTTTACCATGTTCTCCCCAAATCACTCCACCGTATTTACGAACTAAAGTAATAACTTTATCAGATATTTCTCTAATGAGTTTTTCATCTTTGGTCAGTTTCATATCCAAAGCTGGACGAACATGGAGACATCCTACATCTACATGACCAAACATTGCATATTTAAGGTTATAACTGCTCAGGAGTATTTTAAGCTCACGGGTATAATTGGCTAAATTAGTAGGAGAAACAGCAGTATCTTCTATAAAAGCAATCGGTTTGCGATTGCCTGCCATTTTTCCTAATAAAGTAGCCCCTTTTTTTCTTAATAACCACAATTGCTTAATTTCTTCTGTTTTAGACGTTATATAATAGCCGATAATCTGTGATTTTGATTTACTCCGTAAGTCGTCAATCAAAGAACTTATTTGCTTTTCAATATCAAAATCATTTTCTCCTATAAACTCAACTAAATTAATAGCCTTAGCCTCACAGACAAAATCTTTAACCTCCTCAAAAATACAGTCGCTTTTGGCTAATTCCAAAATTATTTCATCTACTGTTTCAATGGCAGCTGGATTATATGTTAGTAAATGTTCTGCATCCTTTAAAGCTGCATCAAAGCTTTGATAGTGAATGGCTAATAATTGCTTAGCTTTGGGAATTTTTGTTAACTTTAATCGTGCTTCAGTAATAATTCCTAGTGTTCCTTCTGAACCTGCTAAAATTCGATTAATATCAAAGTATTTTTGCTCTTTATCATAAACTTTTGCTAAATTATAACCAGTCATGAATCTAGCTAACTTAGGAAATACTTTATCGATTAATTCTTTTTTTTCAGAAACAATCTCGTCTATTATTTTATAAATCTTTCCTAATCTTCCTCGTTGTTCTTTTAAGAGATTTAATTTTTCCAAATTAATTTTAGAAGAAGATGCTAGTGTTCCATCAGATAAAACCCAGTTTAATTGTAAAATATGGTCGCTTGTTTTCCCGTAAATCCGAGAACCTTTACCCGCAGCATCTGTGTTAATCATTCCACCAATAGTTGCACGGTTACTGGGAGCGAGAGACGGTGCAAAAAATAGATCATGATCAGCTATAATTTTGTTTAGTTCGTCTAGAATAATCCCAGGTTGAACCCTCACCCATTGTTCTTCTATATTGATTTCTAATACTTGATTCATGTGCCTAGAACAATCTATAATAATACTAGGAGAAAGTGACTGCCCATTGGTGCCAGTTCCACCCCCTCTGGGAGAAAAAGTAATAGATTCAAACTCGCTTTTTTCAGATAATTTAAAAGTTTTACTAATATCTTGGGTTGTGCGAGGAAAAACAACAGCCTGGGGTAGAATTTGATAAATGCTATTATCGGTTGAAGCGATTAAACGATTAGCGAAATCTCCTTGAATATCTCCTGAAAAAGAAGTTTGTTTTAAACTACTGAGAAAATTCGCAATTGTTTGATTAATTGTTATTTCTGGTATAATTCTTGGAATCACTTTAAGGAGTTAGTTGAAAGATAAAAAAATAAAATTTCATTTTTAACCATGAAGCAATCGCCAGCATTACCGCTTCAACAACCCTAGGAATATCTTTCCTATTTTTGGGGACAGTAAATACTGAAGAAACAGAAATATTAGCGACAGGGCTATTTCATTCTGAAAAGTTCCAAAATATGCTTTAGGGAATGACCACAG